>JADGCV010000013.1 GCA_015228815.1 Magnetococcales bacterium
CTCGGCAAAAAGGGTTTCGCAGGCTGGGGCGACGATGCCTTCGACGAACTCACCCCACCGGCTGCCCAGGTTGCCAACCTGCTGGCTGACCTCCTTGATTTTTCGGTCGGTTTCCTTCATCTGTCGGTTGGTTTCCTGAAATTTGCGGTCCAACTCCGCGCTGATCTCTTTGATTGTGCGGTCGGTTTCCCTCATTTGAGCGGAAACTTCCTTGATCTGCTGGTCGGTTTCCTTCATCTGTCGGTCGGTTTCCTTCATCTGTCGGTCGGTTTCCTGGATTTTTCGATCGGTTTCCTTCATCTGCTGCTCGGTTTCCTGAAATCTGCGGTCGGTTTCCTTCATCTGCTGCTCGGTTTCCTGAAATCTGCGGTCCAACTCTGCGCTTCGCTCACGATTTTCCTGGACCATTTCCTGGAACATTTTCCAGATATCATCAAAAGTTACAGTCTGCGCCATCACAATACCTCCCGTTGACGGTGCTTGTTGACTACCGCGAGCCTGTTCATCCCGCATCACGGATTTCATTTTTCAATGTTTGCATGGCTTGACCATGTGTATCTTTCTGACCCGCCGGATGGGTGGAACCTTTGAACCCGTCTTCAGGGGACCAGGTTACCTGATCCACATCATGTCCTCCACAATACGTTTGGTTGAATGGTATCACCAACGGTTGCATTTCCGGGGTCCACCATGGTCCGGTAACAATGACGATATCGCCGACCCGGTGATCAATCGATGTACAGGTCATCGAAATCGCGGATCAGGTCGAGAAGATCGATTGCCGCTTCATTGGTTTGTTTTGCCGGCATGCTTGTGGCCAGGCGGTGGAGCTGGTCGAGGATCCCGCCCCAGATTTCCAGGTGGTCGGCATCGATCTGGGCCGCGAGGACGGTCAGCGATTCCAGGGATACCAGACCTCGTTGCGCGTTTTGTCCCAGGGCTTGTCCCATTTTCTCCGTCAGTCCCTGGTCCATGATTTCCCGTTGAATCAGAGCCAGTGGCATCGGAGGATTGCCGGGTGGCGTGACATCGGGCCGTTCCAGGGGACGGATCAACGAACCGAGGGCGCTCCTGAGGGCAAACTTGTGACTTCTTTTGGCATTCAGAGTGGTCCGTTTTTCGTAGACGGCGAAGACCACCACCAGGAACGCCCCTTGAAGGCAAAAGCCGATCAATTGTGGAAGAAGGCTGCGACTCAGATCGTCCTCGGCGTACAGCCACAGGGTCAGAAACGGCGCCGCGGCAAAAAAGAGAACCAGGAAAATAAGATACAGGGCAAGAAGCCCGCGCATGAATGACATCTGTCCCCCCAGTTTTTTTGTTTGAACCATGAGTGGTCCTGTCGCCTGGGAAACTAATGAGTGGTCTGCCGGGTGTGTACCAGGCAGGATTCCAGTTCATGGCCCGCGAGGATGATGGTTCCCTCGTGCAACAGGCCGTCATTGGCGACAAACCTGAATTCGTAGATCCGTTTCAGTACCAGACGTCCCTCGGTGGTGCGTTTGATCCTCATGGTACACAGGGCCACGGTGTCGTCGAGGAGTTCCACCTCCATGCGCCGGCAGAGGTCCCTTGCCACTTCATGGGATTTTTCTTTGGCGCGCATGCTGGCGAACCAGATCCAGGCGATGCCGAGCAAAATCCCGATGGCGGTCAGTTCCATGGTCGGGCTGTCTTTAGAGTTCACCCAGATCCACCTTGGCCAGGTCGGCGACCAGCAGGCGGGATTTTATGTTTTCCATGACTTTTTCGGTACATTCCGCGACGGACCATTCGCCGGTCTTCAAGACCAGATCGGGATGATCCGGCCATTCGTAGGGCGATGAAATGCCGGTAAAGTCGCGAATTTCCCCTTCACGGGCTTTTTTGTAGAGTCCCTTGACATCCCTGGCTTCGCACACTTCGAGGGGACAGTCACAGTAGACTTCGATGAAGTCGCCCGGATCCATGAGATTGCGCACTTTCTGCCGGTCGGCGCGAAACGGGGCGATCAGGGCGACCAGGGCGATGACCCCTGCCTGGGTCAGGAGTTTGGCCGCCTCGCCGACGCGACGGACATTTTCGCTGCGATCGCTGTTGGAAAACCCCAGGTCGGCGCAGAGTCCCTGGCGGACATGATCGCCGTCGAGGGCGAAGGTGCGGTAGCCATGTTTGCACAGACGCTCTTCCATGGCGTGAATCATGGTCGATTTTCCGGAGCCCGACAATCCCGTGAACCAGATCACGAAACTGCGGTGGCCCTGCACGCGCTCACGTTCGTCCCGGGAGATGGACATGACCTGCCAGACACAATGGGAATTTTTCAGGTTTGGATTCGATTCATTCATGGTACGTTCGTGAAAAATGACAGGCGGCCAGGAAGGCGAAGATTCGGGTGGTTTCTCTTGAGGTCGCCCCTTGAGGTCGTTCCTTGAGATCGTTTCTTGAGATCGACCCGAATTTTCGCGACGGCTGCGATCAGTGTTTTGCCGGGTCGGCCAGGATGGTGGCCATCTGGTCCTTGAGCATGAGTTTGCGTTTTTTCAGCCGTTCCAGGGCGAATTGATCCATTGCCCGTCCCGCTTCGGCAATTTGCTGCTTGAGCATCTGGTGTTCATTATGGAGGGCGCGAAACGTTTCGTTTTTTGCAAGCAGGGCCTGAACCAGCTCGGACTGATCCTCGAACATTTTTTTCTCCTGTTTGTTTTTCGTGATAAAAACTTTCCGATGCCTTGATGCCTTCATCCCTCGGAGGCAGGGGAAAAGGTCGGGACGACAGCCACTGCGTCAACCGGCAGCTCACCGGTTCGTCCGCGGCGGATGGCCTCGCGGGCGAGTTGATCGGCCCGTTCGTTATCGGTGTGTCCGGCATGTCCTTTGACCCAGTGCCATTCTATATCATGTTGTTGGCAAACGGCATCCAATCTTTTCCACAAATCGGCGTTCAGGACGGGATGGCCATCTTTTTTGATCCATCCGCGACGTTTCCAATTGGGCAACCATTCGGTGATGCCGTTGCGCACATAGGTCGAATCGGTGGTAAGGATGACGTGGCAGCGACGTTTCAGGGCTTCGAGGCCATGAATCGCCGCGAGAAGTTCCATGCGGTTGTTGGTGGTATGGTCCTGATAGCCATGAAGATGTTTTTCATGAACGCCGTGGCGCAACACTGCCCCCCAACCGCCGGGACCGGGATTGCCGCTGCATGCGCCGTCGGTGATGAGCTGGACCGGGATTGCGGGTGATCTGGAATGGTTGGGGGTCGGGATCACGGGATCGGGTCCGTCCTGGGGGTGCGTATCCTTGGCCATTGGGATATGATATACAAGAAGGGGTAATCTCTGGAAGATTTCATCGCGCAACCCAAGCACAAAGGATTCGTTCCATGGCCATGGTTCTGGTGACCGGAGCAGCCGGTTTCATTGGCTTTCACCTTGCCAGGAGACTGCTGGAGCGTGGCGATCGTGTCATTGGACTGGACAATCTCAATGATTACTATGATCCCCGGTTGAAGCGGGACCGGCTGGAGCGGTTGGCGTCCCTGGATGGTTTTCGCTTCATCCACGGCGACCTTGCCGACCGGGAGGGGATGGTCGATCTGTTTGCGACCCATGGGTTTGATGCGGTCGTCAATCTGGCGGCGCAGGCGGGGGTTCGTCATTCCATTGAAAATCCGGAATCCTACATTCAGAGCAATCTTGTGGGGTTTGGCCATCTGCTTGAGGGATGTCGTCACGGTCGGGTGGGGCATTTGGTGTTTGCCTCCTCCTCCTCGGTCTATGGTGCCAACACCCTCATGCCGTTTTCGGTGCGGCAGAATGTCGATCATCCGTTGTCGCTCTACGCCGCGAGCAAGAAGGCCAACGAACTGATGGCCCACACCTATGCCCATCTGTTCCGTGTTCCGGTGACGGGGCTGCGTTTTTTCACCGTCTATGGGCCCTGGGGCCGGCCCGACATGGCCCTGTTCAAGTTTACCCGGGCCATTCTTGAAAATCGTCCGATGGAAATTTTCAATCATGGGCGGATGCGGCGTGATTTTACCTACATCGATGACATTGTCGAAGGGGTTGTTCGGGTCATGGATCGTCCTGCCGCCCCCGATCCCCAATGGGATGGCCATCGACCCGCGCCGGGCACAAGCAACGCCCCGTACCGTCTTTACAACATCGGCAACAACACCCCGGTCGAATTGATGCGCTACATCGAGGCCCTGGAGCGATGTCTTGGCCGGAAGGGGGAGCGGCTCATGCTTCCCATGCAGCCGGGCGATGTCCCGGCAACGTGGGCCGACATCGACGAATTGACCGCCGACATCGGTTTTACGCCGGTGACCTCCATCGAGACAGGGGTGGAGCGGTTTGTCCAATGGTACCGGGATTATTATCAGGCGTGATTCCCGCGGGCGATCCGGTCCAGCCATCACGTTCCGATCCGGGGGGGCGACCGTTTTTCGGGGGGTGGGGCGTTTCCGTCAAAGGTTCTGGTTGTGACGCTGGAGGGAATTTCGACCGGAGGCGGGCGGCATGATTGGCTTTGGCATTCGTTCGAAGACGTATGCGGCGTTGTTGTCCATGGCCGTGGCGGCCATCATCGCCGGGGGAACGATGGTGCTTTCGATCGAGCGGATCAAGGAAGACACCGATATCGTCGTCGCCCTGGACCGCCAGAGGATGCTTTCCCAGACCATGGCCAAGGCGGCCATGGGCTATGTCCTGGCGCGGAGCGGCTCTTCGTTCCTGGAACGGCAGGTCGCGATTCTCGATGCCTACATGACCCGGGTCGAGCGGATTCTGGTGATGGATGCCCCCGTTTCCTCCCTTCCGGGGTCATCGTCTCTTTGCCCTGCCCAGAGGGTGGTCCGGCAGACGAACGCAGTCTTCGGGACCGACCTGGAAATTCCCATCACCATGATGTCGCGCCATCCAAAAAACAGGGAAAACCGGTTTCAGGATGCCATCGACCGTCAGGCTTTCGACTGGTTGAGTGCCCATCCCGGACGTTTGTTCAGCACGGCCCTGAAGGGGAAGGGACCGTTGCGACTGCGTTATTATGCCGCCGTCCTTTCCGACGAGCGCTGTGGCGCATGTCACGAGTCCGAGGGCGGGAGTGCCGGGACGGTTCCCATGGCGGTTCGCCGGTTTGATTTTCGTTTTTCCGGGGACATCGCCCTGGGAAAGGCGGAACTGGAGCCGAGTCTGATCGAGTATTATCAATCCAGGGATCTGTTCAAGGCGACGCTTCAGGCTTTGCGTCATGGCGGTCTTTTGCCTCTGGAGCGCAAGGGCGCCTTGGCCAAGAGGATCGATCCGATCGCGGTCCCGGCGATCCGGACCCGTTTGGCGCGCATGGACGCTTTGTTCTCCGGTTTTACCGCGGCGGTGCAGGAGTTGTTCAAGTCGCTGCCGGGATCGGAATCCTATCGTCAGGCGCGGCAGTCGATCGGCGAGGAATCCAATCGTCTGCGTGCCGTCAGTGAAGAGATGGTGCAACTTCATACCGCGATGCTTCTGGCGGAACAGGAACGGAGAATTCTTGGGGTGGCGGCGGTGGTCCTTGGGGTCATACTGGGGCTGACCCTGGTGGTGGCTTATGCGTTGCGCCGTACCCTTCTGGATCCGTTGGCCGCCCTCCATGCGACGACCGAGGCGTTGGCGGGGGGTCATTGGTCGGCGCGTGTCGATCTTGGCGGACGCCGGGATGAACTGGGACGGATGGGCGCGGCGTTCAATGTCATGGCGCTGCGTCTGACGCGGACGATTCAGGGGCTTGGCCTTCATGCCGGGACTTTGAAGGTGTTGACCGCGGCGTTGGTGGAACTGGAACAGGTTCTCGACAAGAACATACGCACCGGATCGGTTTTGAATCGCCAGGCGGAGGGGTGGCTGCGGCAGCTGGAACGATCATTGATGGATTGGGGACGGTTGGTTGCCGATGCACGGGCGGAATCCGAATCCGAAGTCCTTTCGGAATTACGTTTGAATCTTGGGCGTTTGCAGACGACCATGGCGGAGGCGATCAAACTGGCCAATCAAAGTTATGGCGTTCTGGATCATGCCCGACTGTTGACGGGGAGCATCACCGAGGTCGGGCACGCCCTTGACGAGGCGGGACCGTCCGACACCATCGGGCATCCGGCGGGACGGGTGTGGACGCTGCTCAAACAGGATTGCATGTCCCGATTGGCGCAGGTGATCGTCGTTTTGGGTGATTCATCGGGTCGGGTTTCCGTTGACGAGGGGATGAAACATCCGGAAGATGCGTTCTTCGACCGTTGGCTTGCAACCGAAGGAAAGACCCGGTATGGGCATCGGGCCGAGTTTGTCGAACTCGTGTCGGCTCATGAGGAATTTCTTGGGGCGGTGACGGAAGCGTTGCGGCAATCGCAACCCATGCAACGGGTCGTGTCGTTGCACTGGATGGAACGTCTGGAAAGACTTCGCGGCAGGGTTTTTACCGTGTTGGATCGATTGGCCAATTCCGAATTGTCGTGAAAGGTAACCGTTCAGACCCCTTTTTTCTTTCAATAATTTCAGACTTCCTGATCCCTTCCAGATAATGCTGGCTTTTTTGTCCACGAGACCGGAAGCGGCGGTGGCACTAAATCTAGCAAAATTGATAGGTAAATCAAAGTGCATGTTGCTCAAAAAGTGCCGTTAACGAATCCTGCGGGATCAGGAACTCTGAATTTTGAACACGGACATAAAGCAATCAACGTACCGGATGTCCTCTTATGTCGGGGCGATGGTTTTGCGCAATCCATCCCGGAATGACCGGAAACTTGGAGATCGGTTGTGTTCAACTTCCATGCGCGGGGCAATCTTTGCCGCCCATTTCCGTTTGATCTCAAGAACTTTCGCCGATCTTTTCCCGAAAGATCCCAGGGCTTCCATGCCTCCGGGATGAATGGCATCGGCCAGTTTTTCCCATGTGCCGCATTGAGAATCTTGAACATAGTCGTCCAGTTCCTCCTTGATCAAGCTGGGATAGGATGCTTCAACTGCCGCCAAATCTCCCAGGAACCAGGCTTCAAGTTCCTCGATGGCAATTCGAAACAGGCAGCGCGGTCGATCGGTGCAATAATCCAACATGTTTGCAAGTTCTTGTTTGAATGTGCGGCAATCGGCCCTGTCGTCCAGGTCAACCAGGACGACGACCATCTCGTTTCTGCTCATATCCTTTCCATAAGCCCTGAGCTTCCAGGGAAGGTTGTAGAGAAGGGTCGGGTCCTTCTTGTTTCTGGGTACCTCGGGGTTCTCCGGCAATTTGCCAATTCCCCGATGTTTGTGAATCTTCCATGTGTGTGGTTTATCGTAAGGTCCGACTATTTTCTCCATCAATATGGAAAGTGCCGTCAATTCGGTCTGTCCCTCTACAAGAATCTCAAAATGCATGATTTACCTTTCATCAAGATAGTCGCTGTACCACAACGCACCCAGAGGTTGTCCTTCTTCCACCATACTTTTGACATAGCGGATGTCGCTGGCGCGGCTGATCTTCGAGAAACCATCTTCTCCCTTCTCCAGAACCCAAACCTCATTCGGATCAAGGGCATCGACAAAATAGGGTTGATGGGTCGTAATGAAAACCTGCGTCCCTCCACGTTTGGAAGTCGCATACTCTCGAAATTCTTCGGCCAGTAAATCAAGTAATTTGTGATAGAGGCCGTTTTCCGGCTCTTCGACACAAAGAAAAGGGGGGGGATCGGGGTCATGCAACAGTAACAGGTAAGAAAATATTTTCAGTGTGCCATCGGACATTTGATAATGGGTCAATGGCTCTTTGAATGCCCTGCTGTAAAAAAGAAGGTAGAGATTTTTCGAAATATCATCCCGATGAATTTTTATATCACTGATGTCGGGTATCTTCTCGGATATTTTCTTGAGAATCTTATCGATTCGAGTTTTGTGTTCGCGTTCGAGAAATTGAACGACATTTCCAATATTGCTCCCAGACTCGTTCAGATGTTTTTGTGGGCCAGCCTTGGATATTTCACGCGCGGCATTTGGGGAAAAATAGCTCAGATACCATCCATCGAGGAAACTTATAAAACTTGTGATCCGGGGATGTTCTTTGAGCGAACCAAGAGTTACAATCCCCAATTTACGTTGGTCGGTCAACGCGACTTCGATACGGTCGGGATCTTCCTGAAGGGGCAGGGTCTTGATGTCAACCCCTTTGGAAAGAGCCTCTTCAATGTCATCGTTGGCAAGGCTCTCCCTTCCTGCCCAGGCCCAGCCCTTTCCTTCGGAGAGACGCAGCAAGGAATAGGGACGTCCGTGTTTTTGACCCTTTCGTCGTTGTCGAAGGTGTTCCTCTTGAACGTAGGGGCGTCCATTCTTGTCAAGATTGATGGCCAATTCATAGGTCAGGGGACGCGCATTTGCCTCTTCACGATAGTAGAGTTCGAATTGGATGGGCTCTTTTTCGACACCTTGGGACCGGAGTCGTTGAAATCCACCACGTTCTCTCAGGTCACACGCCTCCTCGACTCCGACGCGCAGGCAGTCACCCAGGAAACCAAACGCATCAAACAGTGAACTCTTCCCTGAGCCGTTTTTGCCGATGACGACGGTCAAAAGGGTCAAGGATTCGATTTTCTGAGTGTTCGATAATTTACCGAGTGTAACATCCCGCAGTGCCCGATAGTTTCTGATGCGCAGTCCCTCCAGTTTGGCCATGAGTGTCCTCCACCATCCGGGTTACCTCGGGTCGGAAATACGACTGATTATGCTGTTGATAACTTGAATCGTCAACAGTGATTCATAACATATAAAAAAAGGCGCCTTGGGTCTCAAGGCGCCATTCGAGTCGATCTGCGTTATTCTTTATGTGTCACATCAACCCGCCTTCAATGCCGCCAGGGCCGCGGAGAGGCGGGCGATGGGAACGCGGTAGGGGGAGCAGGAGACATAGTGCAATCCCACCGAGTTGAAAAAGGCGATGGAATCGGGATCGCCGCCATGCTCGCCGCAAATGCCCAGTTTGATCCCCGGACGTTTTTCCCGTCCCTTGGCCGCCGCCATCTTGACCAGTTGTCCCACGCCCGTCTGGTCGATACTGACGAACGGATCCTTGGCGAGCAGATTCTTGTGGACATACTCCTGAAGGAACGGGCCGGCGTCATCGCGCGAGATACCCATGGTCGTCTGCGTCAGGTCGTTGGTGCCAAAGGAGAAAAACTCCGCATGGTTGGCCAGTTCATCGGCCGTGAGCGCGGCGCGCGGCAATTCGATCATCGTCCCAATGTGGTACTCGAGACGAATGTTGAACTCGTCCATGACCTTTTCGCACACCGCGACGGCGCGGTCCTTGAGATATTTCAGTTCCGTTTCGACCCCAACCAGAGGAATCATGATTTCGGGGGTGATGAAGAATCCTTCCTTTTTGACCAGATGACAGGCCGCCTCCATGATGGCCCGCGTCTGCATGTCATAGATCTCCGGAAAACTGATTCCCAGGCGGCAGCCACGATGCCCCAGCATCGGGTTGAATTCCTTCAAGCCTTCCACCCGGCGTTTGACCTTCTCAAGAGGCATGCCGAACACCAGCGCCACCTCGTTCTGTCCCTCTTCATCATGGGGAATGAATTCGTGCAGCGGCGGATCCAAGAGGCGGATCGTGACCGGCAATTCGCGCATCTCACGGAACAACCCTTCGAAATCGCTCCGTTGCAACGGAATGATTTTCTCGATGGCCCGGGCCCGATCCGCGTCGGTATCGGAAAGGATCAAACCGCGCATGTGAATGATCCGGTCGGCGCCGAAAAACATGTGTTCCGTCCGGCACAATCCAATCCCCTGCGCCCCGAACTTGCGCGCCACGCGGGCATCGTCCGGAGTGTCGGCATTGGCCCGAACCTTCATCCGGGCAAAACCATCCACCCACTCCATGAACGTGGCGAATTCTCCGGTCATTTCCGGCTGGATCGTCGCAACCTGACCCGACATGATCTCTCCCGTCGAGCCGTCGATGGTGACCCAATCTCCCTTGTGTACCGTCACGCCGCCCAGGGTGAATTGCTCCTTCTCCTGCTCGATCATCAGCGCCGTGCAACCCGATACACACGGTCGTCCCATGCCACGCGCCACCACCGCCGCGTGCGAGGTCATGCCACCCCGGGCGGTGATGATCCCCTTGGCCG
This sequence comes from Magnetococcales bacterium, assembly GCA_015228815.1. NCBI lineage: Bacteria > Pseudomonadati > Pseudomonadota > Magnetococcia > Magnetococcales > Magnetococcales bacterium. The sequence goes on from JADGCV010000013.1 coordinate 10,124, forward strand.
AATGCATGCCGTGGATGTCTTCGGGACTGGTTTCGTCGCGGACCAGCATGACCATCTGTCCGGCATTGGCCCATTGCTCCGCTTCGTCGGCATCGAAAACGACCTTGCCCGTCGCCGCACCCGGGGAGGCTGCCAATCCCTTGCCCAGAATCACCTTCTTCGCCCGCGGATCGAGCGATGGATGGAGCAGTTGGTCGAGTTGTTCCGGGGATACCCGAAGCACCGCCTCGCGGGTGTTGATCAAGCCCTCATGTACCATGTGTACCGCAATCTTCATTGCCGCCTTGGTCGTGCGTTTGCCGTTGCGGGTCTGCAACAGCCACAGCTTGTTGCGCTGGATCGTGAATTCGATGTCCTGCATGTCACGGTAATGAATCTCCAGCCGCTTTTGCAGGTTGAGAAGTTCCCGGTACAGTTCGGGCATCGACTCTTCCATCGCCGGCAGATTCGAACCGTTGAGACGTTTGCCTTCGATGGTGATCTGTTGCGGCGTGCGGATCCCCGCCACCACGTCCTCACCCTGGGCATTGATCAGATATTCGCCGAAGAACCGGTTGTCGCCGGTGCTCGGATCCCGGGTGAAGGCGACACCCGTGGCGCAATCGTTGCCCATGTTGCCGAACACCATCGCCTGCACGTTGACCGCAGTGCCCCAATTCTCCGGAATGTCGTTGAGGCGGCGATAGGTGACGGCCCGGGGGATGGTCCAGGAATTGAACACCGCGCCGATGGCGCCCCACAATTGATCCTGCGCATTCTCCGGAAACGGCTTGCCGGTGATTTCCAGCACCTTGGCCTTGTAGCGGGCCACAAGCCCTTTCCACTCGTCGGCAGTGACCGAGGTGTCCTCCTGTTTGCCCGCCGCCTCCTTCATGTGCTTGAGCATGTGTTCAAAATTATGATGATCCACCCCCAACACCACGTTGGAATACATCTGCACGAAGCGACGGTAGGAATCGAAGGCGAACCGCGCATCTCCGGTCCTCTTGATCAATCCCTGCACCGTGACATCGTTGAGCCCCAGATTCAGCACCGTGTCCATCATTCCCGGCATCGAAACCCGCGCCCCGGAACGAACAGAGACCAGCAGAGGATTGTCCGCGTCGCCAAAACGGGCCCCCATCACCTTTTCGACCTCCACAAGCGCCGCATCCACCTGGGCCTTGAGACCTTCCGGATAATCACGGCGTTGCAGGTACAACCCGCATACTTCGGTGCTGATGGTGAAACCGGAGGGGACCGGAATGCCCAGACGGGTCATCTCCGCCAGGTTGGCGCCCTTGCCACCCAGCAAATTGCGCATTCCCGAATCGCCTTCCGCCTTGCCATTCCCGAAAAAATAGACAAATTTCTCGCCGGACATTTATTCTTCTCCCTGATGACAAAACGCCCTTTCCGGGCCATTGAGTAAAATTTTAAAGGTTCGGAAACATGTTGAAATTGTTCTGCCGCGATCCAAAAATTTCGTGGTTCTCAAACGGTGCGCCACTCCTTTATCCAGGTTGGAATTACCCCTTCGGCCTGCATCAACGCCCCACCATGAAAACGACCTTCCATGACCTCCCCGCGCCGGCAAATTTCAGGAAAATGGAATTGATGATATATACATTATTTTTATGTTAAAAATAGATACATACAAAACGTTGACAATGACACCGACACATCACGGCTCTTGCCACCGATAACGTGGGCAAGTTAAAGCAAAAACGGACCGAAGGCAATGTAAAAAATGACCCGCGAACGGTGAATGGAAAAAGATTGGTGACCTTGAACGGGGAAGAAAAAATGGGTCTCGGATTGTCGAAGACCGAAGATGCGCGAGACGCCGGCCTAGTCGGCGAAGGGGGCGCCCCCCGAAAGCGGAATCGGTGTTTTCGGGGGGCGGCAAGGGGTGATTTCAGTGAGTCGCCGGGGCAGTCGATTCGGTCTGTGCCGGATGACCGCCATTTCCGTTGGCATGGTAGCGGTCTTCGGTGGGATGCCAGCCGACGAGGGCGAGCATGACGAAGAAGCCGATGGTGTAGGCAACGGTGACGTGCCAGCCATATTTCAACCATTGGCCGACCGATTTGGCCTCGGGGAACAGGTTGGAAAGGGCGACGCCGGCGGAGGAGCCGAACCAGATCATCGAGCCACCGAAACCGACCGAATAGGCGAGGGTGCCCCAGTCGTAACCTCCCTGTTTGATGGCCAGGGCGGTCAAGGGAATGTTGTCGAAGACGGCGGAGACATAGCCCAGTCCGAGGGCTGCCTGCCAGGAGGCCAGGGGAAGTTTTTCGACCGGCATCAGCGAGGCGCAGACGACCAGTGAAAGAAGGAAAACGCTTCCCTTGAAGGTTTCGGGGAGGATGTTCCATGCCGGGGTCCGGACCGGGACGGACAGGAGGATGGCCACCCATACCGCGGCGCCGATGAAGGGGAAGGTATCGGAGATTTCGTTGAATTTAATGTTGACGATCATGTTGACGGCAACGGCCATGACCAGGATGAGGGCGACGATGAAGACGCGGGCGCCATCGATTTTGTCGTTGCCGGAGGTGCTGGTGTGAATGGGCGAAAGTTTATCCTGTTGCAGGGCGGCGGGGATGCCGGTGATGAACAGGGCGATCAGTGCCCCGGCATAGGCGTGGATGACTGCGCCGGGGCTGATGCCGGCGATCCACATCATGGTGGTGGTGGTGTCGCCGACGACGCTGCCCGATCCGCCGGCATTGGAGGCGGCGACGATGGCCGCGAGGTAGCCGATATGGACCTTGCCGCGGAACACTGTCCGGGCGACGGCGCCGCCGATGAGGGCGGCGGCAATGTTGTCGAGAAAACTCGAAAGGATGAACACCAGGGCCAGCAGGACGAATCCTCCCTTCCAGCCTTCGGGGAGAAACCGGGGGAGAATCGCCGGAACCTTGCTTTCTTCGAAATGGTTGGAAAGAAGGGCAAATCCCATGAGGAGGCACAACAGGTTGGTCAGGATCACCCATTCATGCTGAAAGTGAAGCGCCAGTCCGTGCAGTCCGTCGCCATGCTTGAACCCGGTGAAGAACAGTTTGTAGAGCGTGATGGTGGTGACGCCGATCAGGGCGACCTGAAGGGTGCTGTGGTGGAACAGGGCGACACCGAGGAGCACAAAGGCAAACAGGATGAAGTCGATGGGAATGCCAAGAATGGCGGGTAGATCCCCTTGTGTCCCGGGGTTGGCCCAGGCAACCGCCGGGACCAGGAATGCAGCCAGTAGTGAAAGGAGGAACCGTTTCATGCCGAGTTACCTTATTGAGGTTGGAAATGGATCAATGAATGAAGAATGATGATACGAAAGGCCGGTTTGGCGAACACTGGACGATGCTTTCTGCATGGACAAGATAGAGATAAATCGGAGAATTGTAAATGTTAATATTATGAAAATACAATAATTTAACACCCTCGCTCCCGGTCCATGGCACCCTTGACGACAATGAATGAAAAATCAGAAGGATCTTGTAGATGGCCATTCTTTCGATGGTGCGGTCATGGGCGGAATTTGTGGGATATGAGCATTAAAATAATATAAATTTCGAATAAAATTTCGATTACGATGAATACCGATCAATGGCGGGCACACGAGGGCACTCTTCGTGGCATGAAGAATATGCATCCCATGTCAATGATGAATCCCCATGGGCGGAGGCAGTGTTGGTGGTAACCGCGAGAAAAAAGAGTTTGTTTCGGAAGGCTGGGCTGGTTTACAGTCGAAACTGGGGAGGCGCGGGGTCTGACCAGGGGATCGGGGGATGATCCGACAAGGAGAAGGGGATGTGGCGCAACAGCGAAGACCGTTACGGAACGCTGGCCCGTCTGTGGCATTGGGTGATGTTTGCGCTCCTGGTGGGGATGATCGTTCTGGGGTTGTGGATGACGGGATTGACCTATGGCGATCCCTGGTATCATCGGGCCCCGGCGTTGCATGAAGGATTGGGAATCATGACGTTCGTGGCGTTTGCCCTGCGTCTGTCCTGGCGGTTTTTCGATCCGCCGCCGCCCCTTTCCTGTGGGATTCCACGGTGGCAACGGCTGCTGGCCCATGGGACCCATTGGGTCCTTTATGCGCTCATGGGGGTCATTCCGGTGAGCGGCTATTTGATCACGACGGCCCGGGGAGAGGGGGTGGCGGTTTTTGGCTGGTTTTCCATTCCCGCGCTCTTTCCGTCACGTCCGGGGATGGAGGACCTGGCGGGATCGGTCCATCTGGTTTTGGCCCTTGCCCTGGCCGGTTTGGCTCTGATGCACGCCACCGCTGCCGTGAAACATCATGTCATCGATCGGGACGATACCCTTGTCCGCATGGTTCCCTTTCTCGAATTTCCTGAAAAACATCGTCCCACCAGCAAGGAGGAACGCTCATGACGATCCAGAACATCACAGGCAAGGCGCAATGGCTTTCTGTCCTGGTCTTGGCCCTATCCATGAATTTCATGATCGTTTCCCGCGCCGGGGCCGTCGTCTACGACATCGATCCGGCCCATTCGTTCGTCGAATTCCGGATTCTTCACCTTGGATTCAGTGTTCTCAAGGGACGATTCAATACGGTCCGGGGGGTGTTCGAATATGATGACAAGAATGCGGCAACCGCGTCCATTCAGGTCGAGATCGAAACCGCAAGCCTCGACAGCAATCATGCCAAAAGGGACAAGCATTTGCGTGGAGAGGATTTTCTTGATGTGGAGCGGTTTCCACTGGCCACATTCAAGAGCGTTTCCTACAAGGAATCGGGCCGAGAAGGCATCGTGACCGGTGATCTGACCCTCCATGGCGTCACGAAACGGGTCGAGATTCCGGTGATGTTCATCGGCGCCGGCGCCGATCCGTGGGGGGGACAACGGCGTGGCTACGAGGGGCGTTTGGAGATCCGTCGTGCCGACTTCGGGGTGAGCCACAATCTGGGGCCGGCGGCGGAAAACATGACCCTGGAGTTCTTTGTCGAGGGGGTGGCCCGCAAGTGACGGCGTCGCGGTTTTGGATCGATCAGGGTGAGAGGCTCCAGGGTTTGGGGCGGCTCGAAGAGGCAGCGGAATGTTTTGTCCGGGCCTTGTCGATGGATCCCGGAAATCCGGGGGCCTTGTCCGGACTGGGCGTTGTCCGGCTGCATCAGGGGCGGCCCGATCTGGCCATCGAGGTATTGGATCTTCTGGTGCGCCGCAATTCCGGAGACTTGGCGGCCCTTTTCAATCTGGGGTTGGCATACCATCAATTGGATCGTCTCGATCACGCGGAGGAATGTTATCTCCGGATTTTGCAAAAGAACCCTGATGATCCCGGATCCCTGACCAATCTGGGGGCGATCCGGCAACGCCAGGGACGCCTGGAGGAGGCCCTTTCCTGTTATCGGCGGGTCTTGGGGATTCGGCCCGATGCGGTCAATACCCTGTGCAACCTCGGGGCGCTCCTGATGGAACGGGGGGAACTCGACGAGGCGGAGGAACGATTGCGTGCGGTCGTGCGTCTCGTGCCCGATCATCCCGAGGTGCGATGCAATCTGGGCCATGTCCTGCGGCGCAAGGGACGGCGGGAGGAGGCCATCGCGGCGTTTTCCCGGGCCTTGACCTTGCGTCCTGGCATGCCCGAAGCCTTGTCGGGGTGGGGGATGGTCCTGCTGGAGTCCGGGCGGGTCGGGGAGGCCATGGACACATTTCGTCAGGCCCTTCAAATCCGTCCCGATTTTCATGAAGCCCTGTCCAATATGGGCAACGCCTGTCAGGAGATGGGACGGCTGGACGAGGCCATCGATCATTATCGCCAGGCGCTCGCCATCCAGCCGCGCAACCACGAAGCCCTGACCAACATGGGGGTCGCCAGGCACAAACAGGGGCAGATGGACGCGGCACGCTCCCTGTTGCTCCAGGCGTTGGCCGTGCGGCCCGATCATCCCGAGGCGCTGATCAATCTGGGGGTGATCCAACACAAGACCGCGGACATCGAGGCGGCCATCGACAGTTACCGCCGTGCCCTGAAGGGGCGTCCCGATCATCCCGAGACCCTGTCCAATCTTGGCAACGCCTTGCAGGACCTGAAACGATTGCCCGAGGCGGTCGATTGTTACGAGCGGGCGATCCGTCGCCAACCGGATCATGCCGAGACCTGGTCCAACCTGGGCAACGCCCGCAGGCTTCAGGGACAGCTGGACCAGGCCATGGTCTGTCATCGTCGGGCCATCGCATTGAAACCCGATTATCCCGAAGCGTTTTCCAATCTTGGCGTCGTCCTCATGGATCTGGGACGCCACGAGGAGGCCAAGGTTGCCTTTCGTCGCGCCCGCGACCTGCGGTCCGATTTTGCCGATGCCTGGTTCAATGAAGGTCTGCTGCATCTTTTGACCGGTTCATTCCGCGAGGGGTGGCGGGGTTATGAATGGCGCTGGCGCATGGAAGGGTTTGGCCGTCATCCGCACGACCAGCCGCAATGGGACGGTTCTCCCCTGGAGGGGCAGTCGATCCTGGTCCACTGTGAACAGGGGTTCGGCGACAGCATTCAATTCATCCGCTACGTTCCAAGGGTTCAAGAGGCTGGAGGCCGGGTGACCCTTCTGTGTCCGCGTTCCCTGGCGCGATTGTTCCAAAGCGCCCCGGGCATCGATTCCCTGGTGGTCCAGACCGAGCCGCTTGAACGCTGTGACCTTCAGATTCCCCTGCAAAGCCTTCCCGGCCTGTTTGGCACCGATGCGACCTCCATTCCCGCAACCGTTCCCTACCTGAAGGCCGAAGCAGTGGCGGTCGCGACCTGGGGTCGGCGTCTGGCCGATTTTTCCGGGGTCAAGGTCGGAATCGCCTGGCGCGGCAACCCAGGCCACCGCAACGACCACAACCGTTCTCTCGACTGCCACACCTTCGCCCCTCTGCTCGAACGACCGGGAATCACATTCTTCAACCTTCAGAAAGAGGCCAGGCCGGAAGAACTCGAATGCCTCCGGTCTCATGGCGCCGTGGTCGATTGTGCCTCCGACCTGACCGACTTCGCCGAAACCGCCGCCCTCATGGCCCATCTGGATTTGGTGATCTCGGTCGATACTTCGGTGATCCACCTTGCCGGCAGCCTGGGTCGTCCTGCCTGGCTCCTTCTTCCCTTCAGTCCCGATTGGCGCTGGCTCCTGGAGCGTGACGACAGTCCCTGGTACCCAAGTCTTACCCTGGTGCGCCAACCCGCTCCGCGGGATTGGCGAGGAGTGATCCAAACGGTCCGGGAACGTCTGGAATTCGAGGAGAATAAAATACTCGAAAGAAAAAAGAGGACATGATGGATGGCCTACAGGGAGGTGATCATTATGTTTCCCATGGGCAGTCGGTGTATTTTTTTGGTTGCAAAATTTTTTTAATTACTGTTTGGCAATGTCTCCTTTTTGGTTTATGATCAGATCCTGATAAACGCCGACTGTGTGGAAACTGTCCCACAACGGACTGTCTGGATCAACTCATGATCCTTGGTCGCCTTCAGTTCAAGATCAACGTTTTTTCTGGGAGGACAACATGAGAAAGACTCTTGGCACTCTGGCCACGGCTGCCCTGCTGTTCGGGGCCTCCGCAATGACCGCCGACGATGCTTCGGCATGGTGGGGTGGACCCGGTTGGGGTGGACCGGGCTACAACAACTGGAACGACAACTGGAACAACAACTGGCTGGGTAACGGCAATGGCCGCGCCTCGGGCAACTTCGGGTTCAACATGAGCGGTGATGCCGCCGGTTCGGGCAACAACGGTTGGAACAACGGTTGGAACAATGGCTGGAACAATGGCTGGTATCCCGGATACGGCTATGGTCCGGGTTGGGGTGGCTATGGTCCGGGTTGGGGTGGCTATGGTCCGGGCTGGGGTGGCTATGGTCCGGGCTGGGGTGGCTATGGTCCGGGTTGGGGTGGTCCGGCGGCGGATGCCGGGCAGGCCAACAAAGCCGACGATGGGAAAAAATAACCGTTCCTCCGCGGCCTTGCCGGGTGGCGTGACGCCTGGGCGAAGGACGACCTCATCCGATGTCATTTTTCCGGGAGCTGTGACAAGCTCCCTTTTTTTTCGCTTTGGATCCCGGAGCGGGCGAGGAATCATTGTGCGGATGATGGGTGTTTCATGAGTTCGGGACTTCGGTTTTCGCTGGTGTTTGTGGTCCTGGTTCTGCTGGTTCTTGGCGTGCGGTTTCTTGTTACCGGAGAATTCGCGGCGTTTTCCGACTGGGAACAGGTGGCCTCGGCCCTTTTTTCGATCACCATCGTCGGTTGGATGCTGTCCGGAAGCCGTTGGCGGGGGCTGGGGACGATGTTGCGGCGGACGGTGCCGTGGTTGGTGCTCGTGTTTGCATTGTTTGGCGGATATGTGTTTCGTCGGGATCTGGCGGCGGTCGGGCAGCGGTTGATGGGGGCCTTGCTGCCGCATGCGGGAATCGAGGAACAGCGGGGAAGCATCCGTTTTGTCCGCTCTTCCGATGGTCATTTTCACATTCAGGGACGGATTAACGGCGTGGGTGTGTTGTTTCTCGCCGATACCGGCGCCAGCGACATCATCCTCGACCGCAGGACGGCGGCCCGGGTTGGCATCGATGTGAACCGGTTGCGGTTCTCCAGGATTTATGAGACCGCCAATGGCCAGGTCCGGGGGGCGCCGGTTCGGCTGGATCGGTTGACGTTGGGATCCCTCGATCTGGAACGCCTGCCCGCCAGCGTCAATGAATCTCCCATGGCGCAACCGTTGCTCGGCATGAGTTTTTTCAATCGTCTCGACGGGTTCGAGGTCCGCGACGATACATTGACCCTTCACTGGAAGACCCCTTGAGCGACAGTTCTTTACACCGACCGGACATCTATTTCCGTCATGGCCATTTGTCGGATTTGCGCCGAACCTGCACGGAAAAACCATCACTGATGGCATGGTGTTTTTTCAACCCATCGACTATCATCAGGATCGAAAGCGAAATTTGCGGTGATGCGCCCCGGACGGGAACGGTTTCGTGGATCCATGAACGTTCCGTCTTGATGAACAGGCCATCCTTGTCACCAGCCAGGGGTTTGCGGTGATCATTTCGGTAATGAATCAAAAAGGGGGGTGCGGCAAGACGACCATCGCCGTCAATCTGGCGGCGGTATTGAAAAAAGGGGGATACGACACCATCATCCTGGATGCCGATCCGCAATTGTCGGCCAGCCGCTGGGCCGGACAGGGGGGGGAGGGGTTTCCCCTGGAGGTGCGCCCATTGGACATGACCCGGGGGGCGCCCACGGTCAAAAGCGACATTCAGGCGTTGGCCGGGACGGTGGACATCATCGTCATCGACTGTCCGCCCGAACTGCGGGAGCCGGCGATGCTCGCCTCGCTTCTGGCGGATGTGGTGCTGGTGCCGGTGACGCCGTCGCCGTTGGACATTTGGGCGGCGGAGGCGGCAACGGATCTGGCGCATGATGCACGGGAACTCAATGGCAACGACAAACCGGTGGTGGTATTGGTCCCTTCCAAGACCAACACCAAGACGGTCATCGCCAAGGACCTGGGCCAGGCCCTGGCCACGATGAAAGGGCGGGTGTCTCCGGTGGGGATCGTGCAGCGGGTCGTCCTGGCCGAATGCGTCATCGCCGGCAGCACCATCGATCGTTATGCCCCGACCTCTCCGGCCCTTAGGGAAATGGAAGCGTTGGGACAATTCGTCCTTCAATTCAGGCAATCATGAGGAGTCTCGGGCATGCCGCCAAGAGCCACGCTGGCCAAACTCAAGAAGCAGTTGGACGCATCCGGAAAAACGGGCGTCGAAGTTGCCGGGGGGGCACGAGGCGCGTCCGTTTCCGCCCTGGAACAACGTCTCCTTGGCGTGGAATTGCGTCTGGAAGAGGCGTTGCGTCACCTTCCCGCGACGCCTGTCGTTGCCTCGGACCATGAGGTCCGTCTGGCCGATGTCGAGCGACTTCTCGCTGAACTGAAGGAGGGTCTCCACGCTTTGGGTTCCGGGGTCTCTCCGGCGACCGCGGAGCGGTTTCTGGTCATCGAAAAACATCTTGGTGATTTGAACCGGACGTTTCAGTCCTTTTCCACTGCCGACGTGGAACGGCGGCTCGGGACCATCGAGGAACGGATGGGGGACATGAGTCGTGCCATGGATGCGGTCTCGACCGCCGACGTGGAACGGCGTCTGGTCGCGGTAGAGCGTTATCTGGGAGAGGTGGCGCGGCAGCATGAAGCGCAGGTCTTGGTCGATGCCGCGCGGCGTCTGGAAACGATTGAAAAACGTCTTGGCGAAATGACCCGATCGTTGGATGCGATTTCCCGGACTGAAGTCGAGCCACGCCTGGCGGCAGTGGAACAACGGGTGGATCAACTCAAGGACACTCCGGTCGTTCCTGTCGCTTCCGCCTCGTCCCAGGGGATGAGTCCTCCCGAATTGTTGCTTCGGATGTGGTTTGCCCCTTTGACATTTCTGTGGAGTTTGAATCAGTCGATGCGGGTCGAGCCGAACAATCGTCGCTGAGTCTTCCTGGCGAAAGATCGATTTTTTCCGTTACGATCAAAGCCCCGAGTCGCCCATGTTGCGGCTACCATAGACCCCCGGATCGGCCACCGGTTCACAGCCCCTGGGGGGCAGATAGTAGCCTGTCAGGTCCGGGAGGGGAATCGTCAGGCCAATCCCCTGACACACGGAAGCCAGAAGAGGATGATAATGGGGAACGCGAAGGACACGAATGCCGCGCCGCGCCGCATGATCCGCGGCAAAATCCAGGAGCGGAATCAGGTTCTTCCTTTCCGGCGGCGCGGACCAGAGATCCTGAGCCAGATAATGCTCGGAATCGGGCCAATCGTTTGTCCTGCGACGGGTAAACAGACCAAAGGCCAACAGTTCCTCGCCCCGTTGGTGGGCCAGAAGGTCGATGGTCCCACCAACGGGGTTGCCGTGCAGATACCACTCCAGGTCACGGGCCGCCCGCACGTTGGTCAGCGAAAAGTTGTGTCGCGTCCGTTGCCACAATCGATCAAATTCGGGACCGATGGTCGTGACACGCAACCGTTTGCCCGCGCCCCTGGATCCCATGCCCAAACGCCATCGATGTTGCACATACCGTTCCAAGGCCCGCCCCGCTCCCTGCCATCGACCATTGTTCATGATTTCCGGGCACCAATGGCCATGGATTCGCAAAACATCCTTCATTCCTTGCCAATACGTCGTTGCCGACGCGGGACGGATCAACAGAGTCTGTGTCGTCATGGCGCGGGAAAAATGAACGAAAGGAACCCGTTGCAACATGAGTTCCACTTCCCGGGTCGGGGTGGTGTTGAACAGAGGATAGTCCTGGGCCTGGGTCATCAGGAACACAAACATGCGCATGCTGTGACTGCGCCATTCGGGAAGGACGCGCCAGCAGGACATGTTGGCCGCCAATCGTTCCTCCCCGTTCCACTGCACCCGGGTGGGAATCAAGGCAAACAGTCCGCCCACGTTTCCCGCCGCGTCAAGCAGGCATCCCCTGGGAAAACCAGAGGTGAAGGCAGGGTTGTCCTCCCACCAGAAACGAAAGCGCCGCAACCAGAATTCAACCGGACGCAACTCCCCGGGAAAGGCCGCGCAAAACCGAGCGAGCCTGAGACTGTCATCGGCCATGATGGGACGGAGGAGATCCTTCATGGGAGTCACTTCATGCCTGAATCAACGATCGCCACATTCAATCCTGGTCCTCAAGCCCCTGCAACGAAATCATGGCCATGCGATCACGATGAATCACTTCCGGATCACCGAGAAAACCCAGAATTGATTCGAATTCATGGCTGTGTCGTCCGGCGATCCGTTCAAGCTCGGCGGAGGCATAGTTGACCTGGCCCTTGGCGATACGGTTTCCCGCGGGATCGAGGCAAAAAACGGCATCACCCCGATCGAATTCTCCCGCGACGGCAACGATTCCCCGAGCCAGAAGGCTCTTTCCCTTGCCAAGTGCCGTCACGGCGCCGGCATCGAGGGTCAGTTCGCCCCGGGCCAGACGGGAATTGGCCAGCCAGCGCTTGTGCGCATTGAGCGGCTCGGCAACAGGAAGAAACAAGGTCCCCACCGGTTGCCCCCGGAATACCCCGAGAATCGGATCCGTGGCAAAACCGTTGGTCAAAACCATCGGACAGCCGCTGAAAGCGGCCATCCTGGCCGCCTTGAGCTTGGTGATCATTCCTCCCAACCCCACCTGGGAACCACTCCCCCCCGCCAGTTTTTCCACCTCCGGCGTGACCTCGGTGACCAGGGAAATGGGACGGGCCCCGGGATTCAGTCGGGGGTCGGCATCGTAAAGACCATCGACATCCGTCAACAAAATCAACAAATCAGCCCCGACCAGATCGGCGACATTGGCCGACAAGGTATCGTTGTCGCCAAATTTGATCTGCTCGACCATGACGGTATCGTTTTCATTGACGATGGGGACCAGACCGAAGTCGAGAAGCGTCTTGAGGGTATCGCGCGCGTTGAGATAACGACGGCGATTTTCGACATCGTCCCGGGTCAGGAGAACCTGCGCGGTATGAATGCCGTGGGCGGCGAAAACCGATTCGTAACATTCCATGAGGATTGCCTGCCCTGCGGCGGCGGCGGCCTGTTTTTCCCGCAAAAGTTTGGGCCGGGCCGCAAGTCCCAATCGCGGATACCCCGCCGCCACCGCCCCCGAGGTGACAATCGCCACCCGCCGTCCCTGACGGATCAGATGCACAAGTTCCCGACCCCGGGCAGCGATCCAATCCCGATTCAGGCCATTGCCCGCAAGCGTCAAAAGATTCGATCCGATCTTGACCACCACCATCCTGGACGCATGAACCGTCGCCCAGGCGCGTTGGGCCAAGACATCGGTATCAGGGGACCCAGACACATTCCACTCCTTCATCCTCGGAGCGATGGTCTTCGTCTTCATGCCCGTCGTCGCCGTCGGAGACGAAAGAAACCCGCGACACACCCGCCCGGGTCGGGGCATCCGCCAAGGGTTGGCCGGCATTCCGTTCGGGATCGGCCTCCTGGGCGCCACGGACACGACCCGCAAGCCGCCCCAACCATTCCTCAAGCCCCATCCCGGTGACACTGGAAAGGGTCGTGACCACTTCTCCTTGTTTCTTCAACCGTCTTTCCAAACGCAGACGCCGCGATTCGTCCACCAGAAGGTCCCCCTTGCTGATGACGATCCATCGTGGCTTGGCCGCCAGGGCAGGCGAATAGGCGGCCAATTCCTGTTCGATGAGGCGCAGATTGGTCACCGGATCGGAATCGTCCGTCGGCTCTGCCTCCACCAGATGAACCAGGATGCGGCATCGCTCCACATGCTTGAGGAACAGATGTCCCAACCCCGCCCCCTCGTGGGCCCCTTCGATCAAGCCGGGAATGTCGGCGACGACGAAACTAAACTCATCGTATCGAACAACGCCAAGATTTGGGGTCAGCGTAGTAAACGGATAATCGGCAATTTTGGGACGGGCCGCCGAGATTCGCGAGATCAGGGTCGATTTGCCGGCGTTGGGAAGACCGATGAGACCGACATCCGCCAGGAGCTTGAGTTCCAGACGCAACGTCCGCTCCTCCCCAGGCCAGCCGGGATCGCTGCGCCGCGGCGCTTGATTGGTGGATGTCTTGAAATGACTGTTGCCGCGTCCGCCGTCACCGCCTCGGGCAGCCAGGTATTGCTGTTCCGGGTGTTGCAGATCGCACAGAAGATCACCGGTGATTTCATCCCGCACCAACGTCCCGACCGGCACCCGCACGATGACAGGATCCGCGGAGGGACCGGTGCGATTTTTGCCCATTCCGGCGGTGCCGTTGCGTGCCGTCAGATGGGGGCGGTACCGATGATCGATCAGGGTGTTGAGCTGGGGGTCGGCCAGGAGAATGACATCACCGCCACGCCCCCCGTCGCCACCGTCGGGACCGCCGTAGGGGATGAACTTTTCGCGGCGAAAGGAAACGGCCCCAGGGCCGCCATCGCCGGAACGCACATAAATTTTCACTTCATCCAGAAAGCGCATGGATCACGTCGGGCCATGGATAACGGTTGCGGGAAACCGGAAGAGAACAAATCGCAAATACACGCAAAGGCAGGCCCAGACCCTGCCCCCATTCCGACCAACAAAACCCTCGGAATGGGGATGGCCAAACAGGTCAACGATGTCAACGCCTGAAGTCAGGCGGGATTGACAATGACAAAATGCCGATTGTTGCGCCAAAGGAAGGAGACCTTTCCTTCGACCAGGGCAAAGAGGGTATGGTCCCGACCGATACCGACGCCATCGCCAGGGAACATGCGGGTACCGCGTTGCCGGACGATGATGTTGCCCGGAATGACCGCCTCGCCACCAAATTTTTTGACGCCCAGGCGCCGTCCCTCGGAGTCGCGTCCGTTACGGGTCGAGCCGCCCGCCTTCTTGTGTGCCATGATTCATGCTCCCTTCAAGCGTGGGCCGGCATCGGCCTGAAAATGGAACCGAAAAAAAACAGGGTCGAAAAACCTCGTGCCGCAATCGTTTATTGGATCGCGGTGATCTTGAGTTCGGTCAGGTCCTGGCGATGACCTTGATGCCGGCGATAATTTTTGCGCCGTCTTTTCTTGAAGACCAGGATTTTCTTGGCGCGCACCTGCTGCATGATGCGCCCGGTCACCTGAACCGAAGCGACGGCACTGCCGGTCCGTGGTCCATCCGCATCGGAAAGGAGGATCACATCCGGAAGGGTGACATCGTCCCCCTTTTCACCCGGGAGGGTCTCGACCCGCAGGATGTCATTGACCGCGACCTTGTATTGTTTGCCGCCTGTGCGGACGATTGCATACGTTTGGGCATTCATTTTTGGATGTTCCTCCCGGTCGGACAGCGCATCCGCCCGCCGTGTGTGCATGTGAACAGTGTGCATGTAAAAAAACGTGCGTGTCAATTAAGAGTGCCAGCCATCTCATGATCCCAGGGATCCCCACGGTCCCCGCGAAGCCCGACCGGCGCGGGAAACTTCCGGTCAACCAACAAGCCCCGATCTGCCTTGCTCACGCCTCAACCAGAACCGCGCAAGCTATTACGAACGCACCTGAAAAGTCAAGATCCATCGTTGCTCCAGGCCTCCGTTCCCCATTTTTTTCGTTTTCCGGATGCGATCGACCCGCCCCGGGGAACTTTTTTCCCGATACCGGTTACCCAGTGATCAAGACCGCTTCGAACGAATGGGAAAGGTACCGTTGGAGCCAAATCGCGGAACACAAGGGACTAAGGATAACCAGGGAGAACGGCAATGAAAAGGACTGGAGTATGGCTGGCGATGACGGCGGCCATGGGCATGATGGTCAACTCCGGTGTGGTCTGGGCAGGCAGCATCGATCCCCTCGGAGGGATGATCACCGGTGCATTGGTTGGATCGGTGTTCGGTCCGGACAAAAAACATCGGACGAAAAACGCCCTGATCGGCGCCGTGGCGGGGGCTTTCCTGGGAAGCCAGGTCTCTTATGCCCAGGATCAGTCCGCCTCCGGGACCGGTTACGCTTATGTCGGCGGCTACCGCGGCGATGACGATGATTGGGATCGTCGCCACCATGATCGTCGCCATCACCGCCACCACCACCATACCACCACCATCATCGAACGGGTTCCCAGCCAGCAAACGGTCGTGGTGACGCCGCGCTACGATGACGAAGAGACGGTCGTCGTCACACGGTATGGCAATACCAAGGTGATCGTCGTCGATCCGCCGGAGACCCGGAGCTACATTCATGTGACCCCCGCGCCACGCGGATACACCAATTTCGGTTACGGCGCCTACACCACCTCCAGTTCCTACTGATCGTCATAGTTTACCACGGATCGAGGGGAGCCATCTCCCTTCGATCACGGGTATCCCGATCGCATCAACACTATTTGTGGATGGTGGGATGAACCGGTCAACCCGGCGTCGTGAAGCCAAACTTGCCAAACGGACCGCGGTCGTCAGGATGGATGGGCCGTCCGTGGTGGAACTCCTGAATCAGGCCCGTGCGCATCGGCACGAGGGGCAATGGGAGGAGGCCTTCGCGGTGTACCGGGCCATTTTGCGGCGTTTTCCCGATCATTCCGAGGCATGGCATGATCTGGGGCTGGCATTTTCCACCCAGGGGCGCGTCACCGAGGCCATTCCCTGTTTTTCCCGGGCCGGACAATTGGCCCCCCACCAAACCGAACCCCTGCTGCACCTGGGACGCTCCTGGCAACTTCTGGGGCGCATCGATGAGGCGATGGGCTGTTTCCAGGAGATTGTCCGCCTGGACCCGGGTCATTTCGAGGCCTGGTTCCATCTGGGCAATCTTCTGTTGCTCGGCGGGCGGCTCGAAGAGGCGGTCTCGGGCTACCGGCAGGCGCTCGAAATCCAAAAGGATTCACTCGAGGCCCGGGTCAATCTGGGCAGCGCCTGCCTCAAACTGGGCCTCTGGGACGAAGCGGTGGCGCATCTGGGGACGGCCTGGAAACTGGCGCCACACGAACCGGTGATCGGGACCAATCTGGGAACCGCCTTGCATCAGATGGGCAACAGCGATGAGGCATTTGCCGTTTGGCGCGCGGTATTGACAAAACATCGCGATTTCCCGGATGCCCTGCTCAACCTGGGTCTTGCGGCTCAGGAACGGGATCGCTTCGAAGAAGGGCAAAACGCCCTTCTTCGGGTACTCGAAGTCCGGCCCGGATGCGCCGAGGCGATGACGGGTCTGGGAATCATGGCGCACAGGCGCGGAGAATTCACCCAGGCCCTGGAATGGTTCGATGCGGCCCTGAAACATTCACCCGACCTGGCGCTGGCCCATTACAACAAAAGCCTCACCCTCCTCCTGACAGGCGATCTGGCCAGAGGCTGGCGCAAATATGAATGGCGCTGGCGGACCGAGGGGTTCCCCCGCCCTGGTTTTTCCGCGCCCCCCTGGAACGGCGGGTCGGCTGTCGGAAAGACGATTCTTCTCCATTGCGAGCAGGGGTTTGGCGACAGCATTCAGTTTGTCCGATTTGCCCCCCAGGTCGTCTCGCGAGGGGGGCGGGTGCTCCTTTTGTGTCCACCCCGGTTGCATCGTTTGTTCAAAACCGCTTCCGGAATCGACACCCTTGTGTCCCGATCCGAGGGGCCTTTGGAATGTGACGCGCACATTCCGTTGATGAGCCTTCCCGGCAGAATGGACATTGCGTGTGCTACCCTGTCCGGAGTCATTCCCTACCTGTCGGCGGCGGCGGATGATGTGGCACGGTTTGAAGAACCGTTGCAAAAGATTTCAGGTCTCAAGGTTGGCGTGGCATGGCGGGGTCATCCCAAACACGTCAATGACCGCAACCGCTCCATCGATCCGGAATTGTTGCGCGAACTGTTCGCCATCGAAGGCTGTTCGTTCATCACGCTGCAACAGGAACTGACCTCCCGCGAGCAGGAACTCGTCTCCGCCAACGATCGTATATACCCCCTGGGCCTCGGGCTGGAGGATTTCGCGGTAACGGCGGGATTGCTGTCCCAACTGGATCTGATCATCAGCGTCGATACGGCGGTCGCCCATCTGGCCGGGGCGATGGGGCGGAAATGTTGGCTTTTGTTGCCGAAAGTCCCCGACTGGCGTTGGCTGCTCGACCGGAGCGATTCACCCTGGTATCCCACCCTGAAACTCTTCCGGCAAACCGAAACGACCACATGGGAACCGGTCCTGCGCCAAATCACAAGCGAACTCAATACATTGCTTGCGTTCGGCGTCGGTTTGCCCAGACCGTGACCGACGGAAGGGCGCCGTGGAAGTGAATGCCTCCTGGCGTTTCCATGATCTCAGCCGCCATGCAAAACGCCATCGTCACCAGGTACGTGGGACAAACGTTTTCTCATTGGCCAGCCTGACGCTGTCGCCGGACTGGACGATGACGAACAGCCCTTCATTCATGGCGAATCGATCGACATCCTTATCGATCAGGATGCCGGCCACGGCGCCCATGACCCGTGCGCCACCTTCGCCTTCATAGAACTCCTTGTATTCACGCACCCGCTTCAGATGATCACGGACATCCTCGGCGGTCAGACGACTCTTGACTTCCACCAGGACCACGCTGTCGGTGTTGTCCACCAACAGGTCAATCTCCATGCGCCGGCGACCGTCCAGGCTCATGGCCTTGACCCGAGGCGCAACACGATGCACGGGAACGCCCCGCTCGGCAAACAGGGTCTCGCAGGCCGGAGCGACGATGCCTTCGACGAACTCACCCCATCGACTGCCCAGGTTGCCAATCTGCTGGCTGATCTCCTTGATCTTGCGGTCGGTTTCCTTCATCTGCCGATCGGTTTCCTTCATCTGCCGGTCGGTTTCCTTCATCTGCCGATCGGTTTCCTTCATCTGCCGATCGGTTTCCCTTATTTGCACGGAAACTTCCCTGATCTGCTGGTAGGTTTCCTGGATTTTTCGGTCCAATTCCGCTCTTTCCTCCTTGATTTTGCGGTCGGTTTCTCTCATTTGAGCGGAAACTTCCTTGATCTGCTGGCCGGTTTCCTTGATTTCGCGGTCCAATTCCGCTCTCCGTTCACGATCCTCCTGGACCATTTCCTGGAACATTTTCCAGATATCATCAAAAGTCAAGGCCTGCGACATCACGACATCTCCCGTTGACGGTGTTTGTTGACTACAGTCGCCCCTGTCCATCCCGTATCATGGATCTCATTTTTCAACGTTTGGCGTCAAGGCGATAGAGCAGCCAATCATGGAGCGGGGAAAATCCATGTGCCTGGTAAAATGAACGGGCGGCTTCATTCCACGACAGCACGTTGACATCCAGGCGACAACACCCTTTTTCCAGGGCCAATCGTGTGACTTCCGCAAGCATCGCCTTGCCGATGCCACGGCCACGCATCCCGGCGTTCACATGAAAATCGTGGACGGTCAACGTTGGCGCTCCGGCCCAACTGGAATAGGCGTGCAGCAGGGTCACCATGCCGTGAACAATCCCATCCTCTTCCGCCAGCAATACCGTAAGAGGCGCATTTTCCCTGAAAAAATCCCGGCGGACGACCTCTTCGGTCACAGCCACGGTCTCCAGGGAACGCTCGAATTCGGCAAGTCGGCGAATCATCGCGACGATCACGGCGGCATCCTCGATTGTGGCGGGCCGAATGTTCACGCCTGCCTCGACGGGGCGGTAAACAAGCACAAGACACTGGTAAAACCATGAAGACAGGTTTTTCCATGAATGGGGCCGATTTCGCCATTGCAGAAAAATCCCCCCATGGGGACGGAACCGAGTTTTTCCTGGAATATCCGGGCGTCATGGTGGGAAAGACCGAAAAAATCACGGCCACGACCCAGGCAGGTGAACATGAGGGCACCGGCGGGGAAAGGACGATCCTTGAAGTTGAATACATGCCGATCAATAAGCGTTTCCAACTCAAGATGCGCCGCCAAGGGATCCCGCAGATGAAACTGCACCGCCTGATAGGGATGAAGATGGCCGTTGATGGCCAGATGACCATTCTCCGGTTCGCCGCCCTTGATGCGTCGAATGAGAAAATCACCCTGTTGCAAGGTATTTCCCTCGGGAGTCACGGCAATTCCAAGGGTCAGGGCATGCTGAAACAATTCCTGGTCCGGTTCGGACAATTCATTGAAAATCTGGCGCAAAACATCGATCGGATTTTGATTGTCGAGCGAAAGAATCAGATGTTTCCGACTCGCGGTGACAAAATAGGGTTGGCCTATGGGACGGCACCCCGGACTGACGATGGTATCGATCCGAATGGCCCCGGCCAGACAAACCCCCGCCAATCCCGATTGATAAATGCCATCATCAACCAACAGAAAATGATCGCCCCCCTTTTGCCCACCGCTGACGTGTCCGCCAACCTTGATCCCATCGGGGAATTCATCGTCCAGGACCTCAAGAAAGTTTTCCGTGTTGAACGTGAACGGATCGGAAAGGAGAATGAAATGAGGCGTTGCGCCAGAAATGGCCCCATGCGGCAATCCCAGGGCATCGACAACCCCGCGGGCATCGGCAAAGGCCCGTGGAACGATGTGAAATGGATGAAGGATGACATCGGGCAGGTGGGCCAGGGTGATG
The DNA here is from genome assembly GCA_015228815.1 of Magnetococcales bacterium. Taxonomy (NCBI): domain Bacteria; kingdom Pseudomonadati; phylum Pseudomonadota; class Magnetococcia; order Magnetococcales; species Magnetococcales bacterium. The sequence continues at coordinate 30,148 of JADGCV010000013.1, forward strand.
GAAACCGCCTTCTTCCGCTCCAGCTCCATACCCTGGCCAACGACACCGCCACACGAACAGCCAATCCAGTGTTGCGGCTTGAGACACGTCGGAATCAGGCGTGACAGGGCAGTGACCTCCTCTCGCGCATAGCCGCTGAAGAAAAGAAGCGCCAAATGCGGCTGCGTACCGGAGAACCGACGGGAAAAATATTGCGCCGCATCCGCCATTCCCTGTTCGATGCCCCCCGCGACCGAATCATCGGTGAGAACCCAGGTTTCCCATTTCATGAAATTCTCCCGGTCACGATGGCTCGAGCCACCAAGGAGCCTTTGCTCCAGCCCATGATTTCCGACCCGAACCTTTCCCATCGATACATGAAAAAAGCGGGCCGAAAAAATCGGCCCGCTCGATCGACTGCCATGAATTCATCCGATCATTTGATCGGATCCAGTTGTACACGACGGTTCGCGGCGCGGCCCTGGGGCGACACATTGTCGGCAACGGGTTTATCCTTGCCATAACCAACCGTGGTGATCCGGGCCTTGGCGACCCCCTTGCCCACCAGGTAGGCTCGAACCGCTTCGGCCCGTTTTTCCGACAGTTTTTGATTGTATCGACGGCTGCCGGTGGTATCGGTGTGGCCTTGAATCTCGACCTTCATGGAGGGATTCTTGTTCAACACGCCGAGGACGCCATCCAGAAGCGGAAAATCGACAGCCTTGATGACCGCCTTGTCGATGTCGAAGTGAAGGTTTTCCAAAACCCAGCATCCGACATGATTGACACTGGCCCCCTTGGGCGTTCCGGGACACTTGTCGGCATCATCCACGACGCCATCGCCATCCGAATCGACCGGAGGAAGGGGAACCGGACAGCCCTTGGCATCGACCTGGGTGCCACGCGGCGTTCCAGGACATTGATCGAGGCCATCGACAACCCCATCGCCATCGGAATCCAGAGGACACCCCCTGGCATCGACCGGAAAGCCCTTCGGCGTGTTGGGACATTGATCCTTGTCGTCGGTGACGCCGTCGCCATCGCTGTCCATCTCGGTGCGTTCACAAAAATAGCATTGGGTTCCGGCAACGCCGACGGTTTTTTTTCCCGCCTGGGGATGCCACTGTTTGAATCCGCCATATTGCCACCCCTCGGGGACGGTCGGGGCGGTACACGCGGTCAACGCCAGGGTGAGCAGCCCCACCGTGGCCAAAGCCGCCATTCTGAATATCTTCATCATTTGCTCCTTTTGATAATGGATATATCGCAGGTCACGATTCCAGCAAACTGTTTGAAAGCCTCCACTGTATCACACTTTTACCTTAATATTGACCTCATGCCAACCATCAATAATCGAATCAATCCTTCGGGAACCCCAGATTACCGCAAACATCCAATGACAAGGACACCATCCGCGCCCCCGAGGGCATTCCGGGTTGCCGACCGGTGGCATTGGAAAAAAAATGGATGCCTCATCAAATTGTTACCCCCTTCGGAAAATGAAATCCACCCGCTTGGGCAAACTGTTGTTTACTTCCCTGTTTTTTGCGGATATTGTTTTTCCATGGGGTGGCACCGCGACCTCGGACACGATCGACTCGGACACATGGAACGGATACGATGGGCACTGTCAATTGTTGGGAAGTCAAACGTTGTGGATTCGACAAGGCGGGTCCAGGGGATACGGTGTGTCCCGCGGTGACCTGGGAAGAGGCGGACGGATTCCTGGGGGGACGAAACGGAGGACGGGCCTGCTTCTTCATTCCCGGGACATTCTGCGGCAAGGATGGGCCCTGTTCGACCCGGGACAAGGCGGAAATCTGCGTTCAGTGCCGTTTTTTTCACGATCTCAAGGAAAACTACGGCGCGGCCTTCAATGCGGCCAACTTTCGTCGGTTCGTCAAGAATTCCGCCGCCAGAACGTTCGTCTGACCGTTATCTTTCTCCTTTCCCCCATGGATTTCCGATTGGTTTTACATTAGCATTCCTCGACGGGAACCGAAGACGACCCGGACATGTCCATGATGTGGGAAGCGTGGGCGTTTCCCGAAGGACAACGGGAAAGGAAATCGGACATGAAAATCAATATTGGCGGCATCGACCGCGCGGTGCGTGTCGTGGCGGGGGTGGTGCTTATCTCTTTTGTCTATGTCGGACCGCAGTCGGTGTTGGGATGGTTGGGGCTCGTCCCTCTGGTTTCGAGCGTGTTTCGCGTCTGTCCGTTCTATCTTCTTTTCGGTATCGATACCTGCCGCATGTTCGGAGTCGATACCTGTTCCACCACGACCTGAAGGGGCTTGCGGGCCATCCATGGGGTCATGGCTGGATCCAACGTCAATCTTGTGGTTCAAGGATGCCGGCAAACCCCATGGAAAGGGTGATCGATCAACGAAAAATCGTCATCGCGGGCCGGGAAGAATCCGTTCAGATCGCCTTCGTCGGCAATCGCAAACGCATCTCGATCCGAATCGACGACGCGGGGGCGATCCAGGTGCGATGCCCCCCCGATGTCCCCCTCAAACAGGTGGAGGCGCTTCTTCATCGAGAAACCGACTGGCTCGACCGTCGCCTTGCCGATGTCCGGTCGAAAAACCTCGATCGAAGCAGGCTCGGTGAAGGAAGTCCCTTGCCTTTTCTTGGCGATTGCCTGACATTGCGCCTGGGAAACTGGGGACGGGGTACGGTTTTCCGCTGTGGCGATGACCTCTGGATCACAGGTGGCAACCCGGGATCGCCGGACCTGAATCTTGATATTCTCCGTCCCTTGGAACGATGGTATCGCCGGGTCGCCCAGGCCTACTTTCGACGGCGTCTCGACCATTGGTCACGCATCATGGAAACCCCCTACAACGATCTTCATGTACGGGGACAAAAAACCCGCTGGGGCAGTTGTTCCGGTCGTGGCAACATCAATCTTAACTGGCGGTTGATGTGGGCCGACCCGCGGGTTGCGGACTATGTGGTGGTCCACGAACTGAGTCACCGGCGTCACATGAACCATTCTCCTGCCTTTTGGGATCTGGTTCGGCGCCATTTTCCCGACTTCATGGAGTGCCGCGGGCGTTTGCGGAACATCAATTCCCCCTGGTAACCCTGATCCGTGGCCGTCATCGAAACAATGTTTCGCCCCTTCCGTTTTCCGTCCCACGGATGGCATGGTTGCGATGGAAACAACATTCAAGGTCTCTCCCAGATCCAAATTTCTCCCCATCTTTCTCCTTCTTCTGGGAATCGCCCTGTCCAACATCTATTGGGCCTATGCCACCGCCGAAAAAAAAGAGTTTTCCCGCCGCTATTTCGACCAGGTGACCGAAAACGCCTGGGACATGATGAACAAAAGGCTGTTCCTCCAGGAAAACCTTTCACGGGCGGTCAGTGGCCTGTTCACGACCTCCGATGCCATTTCCACGGTGGAATGGAACCGCTTTCTGGATGCCATGGATTGGGAAGTGCGCTACCCGGGCCTCCAGGAAATCGCCTTCGTGGTACCGGTGACCGAAGAAGAACGGGAACGGTTCGAACGGCGCATGCAATTTCCCTTCAGTCCCTACTTTCGCGTCGAGAGCGAGGAAAAAAGAGATGATTATTTTGTCGTCACCTTTCACCGCGCCTTGAATCCACAGCAGGTATTCTACAAGGCTGGAACCGATCTTGGCTCGGAAAAAGGGCGAAGAGAAGCGGCCCGGCAATCGCGAGACTGGGGCCGACCGGTATTTTCTCCGTTATTGATCCGCCGGATCGGCAACGAAAACCGCTGGGACCTGCTTTATTTCTATCCGGTCTATCGCCCAGGGCGGGGACTGGCCACCGTCAAGGAGCGGCGGTCGGCCTTGTTCGGTTGGATCGCCACGGTTTACGACGCCCGCAAACTTTTCGAGTCCCTCTATGGCAGCGTCCATGTCGATATTCGTGCTTCGGTGTTCGATGGCCTGTTGATGTCGGGCAACGCCAAAATCTACGATACCCACCCCGAAATGCCCATGGACCGTTCACCCCTCGAATGGGTCCGGATGGTGCAATCGACCTCGGGCCAGGGAGGATGGACCGTTCGTTTCTCGCCCAGTCCGATGTTTTTGGAAAACGATCAATCCCGGGCGAGCATCACGATTCCGGTGGCGGGATTCGTGATCAGCGTCGCCATCGCGCTCGCCTCGTGGGTATTGATTTCGGGACGGGAACGGGCCATGGAAGAGGCGTTGCAGATTACCCGCCGTCTGGGGGTGAGCGAGGAACGATTCATGCGAATCGTCCTTTATGCCCCGATTCCCGTCATGATCCATTCCGCCGTCGATGGTCGGATCATCCAGGCCAATCAGCGCTGGCTTGAACTTTCGGGACAACGCCGGGATCAGAAGCTGTCGGTCGCGGATTGGGTCGATCGAATCTGCCCCGAGGAACGGCGGGCGGCGGTGATGAATCTCCTGGGACCGCCCTTTCCCGCCGACAATCCCCTGAAGGAGGGGGAACTGACCTTGTATCCCATGGAAGGGGGCCCGCGTGTGTGGATGGTCCGTTCGCGGCCCCTGGATCATTCGGCGGTCGAGGGGGGGATGATTATCAGCATGGGTATGGACATCACCGAACTCAAAGCCACCGAATCCTCCCTGGTCCAGGCAAAAAGAGAGGCGGAAGCGGCCAATCTGGCCAAAAGCGAATTTCTGGCGACCATGAGCCATGAAATACGCACGCCGATGAATGCGATCGTCGGCATGGCCGAGGTGCTGGAAGAAACCCCCCTGACCCCGGAACAACGTGAATATGTGGCCGTGTTTCGCCGCGCCGGCGACAACCTGCTCGAATTGATCAACGATATTCTCGACCTGTCCAAGGTCGAGGCGGGACGGATGGAGCTGGATCGGGTCCCCTTCTCGCTGAAGGACCTTCTGCGACGTCTCATGGACATCATGATCCATCGCGCCCGGGAAAAAGGATTGGCGCTGGAACTGGAAGTTGCCAGTGGCACCCCCGACGGTTTGGTGGGTGATCCGAAACGATTGCGTCAGGTATTGATCAATCTGACGGGAAACGCGATCAAGTTTACCCATGAAGGGACGGTTTCCATTCATGTGGAAAAAAACGCCGGACACCCCGAACCGGGGGCGTTGATGTTCTGTGTCGAGGATACCGGCATCGGCATCCCGCGTGACAAGCATGAACGCATCTTCGAATCCTTCACCCAGGCCGACACCTCCACCACCCGCGAATATGGCGGAACGGGGCTTGGATTGGCGATCACGCGGCGGCTGGTGAATCTCATGAAGGGAGACATTCACGTCACTTCGGCGCCGGGACAGGGGAGCGTTTTTTGTTTCACGGCGATCTTCGACGCGGTGGGCGCACAAGATCCCTTGCCGTCGCCCGGACGTGGCCATGGACGCGGGGACCTTGCGGGACGCCGGATCCTGCTGGTCGAGGCCCAACCCGATCACCGTCTGGTCCTGACGCGATTGATCGAGGGACTGGGAGGAAACGTGGTGGCGGTGGACCAGTCGGAGTTGGCTTTGACGGTGTTGGCGGAGCAGAAAAAACAGGGGGCCAACGTGGATGTCGTCCTCCTTCCCCCCCCCCCGGGACCGATGGACCTGTTGGAAAGCGTGCAAAACTTTCGCACCGAGGCCAATCGCCCCGATCTTCCGGCGGTGGTCATCAGTTCCTATCAACAACAGGGGGACCTGGCCCGGGGGCGGCAGTTGAACATTGGATTGTTGTTGCGACCGGTCAAGGGAGAGGAATTGTTGGAAGTCCTGCATTCGGTCCTGGAGGGCAGCCCCAGGGAACAGGGAACACCTCAACCGGTCGATGGAACCCTGCACAAGGATGCAACCTTGACAGGACACTCGGACCGGTGTCGTATCCTCCTGGTGGACGATTCCGAGGACAACATCCTGTTGATCCAGGCGTTCTTGAAAAAGACCACCCATCAGGTGACCGTGGTGCAAAATGGCAAGGACGCGGTGACGGCAGTCCAGGAGGGAACCTTCGATCTGGTGTTGATGGATGTCCAGATGCCGATCATGGACGGCTATACCGCGACCCGCCTCATTCGCCAGTGGGAGCGGGAACAACAACGGCCTCCCATCGTCATCATCGCCCTGACGGCCCATGCCTTCGCCGAAAACGAACGCCAATCCCTCGACGCGGGATGTACCGCCCACCTCACCAAACCAATCACCAAACCAAGGCTTCTGGAGGCAATTTCAAGGTATGCTCCGGAAAATAATGGAAATATTCCCGCTTGATAAATATTGTTTGTAACTACCCAGGTACCTCCCGGTTCGAGATTATTGATCAGCCTCCTTTTTTTGCCTGGATCAACGCGATCAAATCGCCAACCTCGGCCACCGAAACGAGTTCGGCCAAGCTGAACCGAATGTCGAATTCCTGTTCCGTCGCGGTGATCAGGGCCATGTGACTGATGCTGTCCCAGGAGGGAATGTCCTCCATGCGGGTTGTTTCGGTGAGTTTGAGGGTATCATCGCCGAAGGCCTGCCGGAACATGGGCTGGAGGCGATGCAACAACGATTCGATGGACATGTCCATGGACTCCGGGAAAAGGGAACAATGGTCACAGGCGCGGGATCAACGTGACGATCGACCTTCCATGTCGTGGGTTCCCGCGCGCACCTGTGCCGGCCAATGATCGGGATTGATGCCAAATTGGGCCAGAAAGGCGAAGGCCAGCCGTTCCAGGCCCAGACCGATGCAACCGGAGTGGGCCGGACTGCCATCGGCCAGTGAAATTTCGACGCCACGGCCAAAAAAGTCGATATGATAATTGCGCGAGCCGATACTCAAGGTTTCATTCTTGAACGGCAGGAGTGCGCGGTATTCATATTTCAACTCGTAGATCTGTTGGAAACCCGATTGGCTGCCGAATTCCCGGATGAAGAACGGATCGTTGGCGTTTTCGAGGCGATAGGCCAGTCCAAGTTCCTGAAGAAACGCGCTTGTTTTTTGCCCGGCTCCGGTCAGCAGCTCTTTCACCTCCCGGCTGGAACCGACGAAAATCACCTCCCACATGGTAAAGTTCCATAACCGTTCCAGAGAGTGCATGTTGATGGATTCATAACGGAAACAATTTCCATGAGCGGTGGCGATCATGGGTTTTTCTCCCAGGGTTCGACCCGAGAGCATTAAATAGAAGTTGTGACAGACCGTCGGCGAAAGAAGGTTTTGCACTCTGGAGAAGGAGCCATGCGGTTGAAACAGTGTATTCTCGGTGCAGCGGGTTTCGCGGGCGAATCGTTCGATGATGTCCAGGTCTTCCTTGAGATGGGCGACGAATCCCAACGAATGGGGAAAATTTTTGAAATAGTGAATTTTTTCCAGGAACCTCGCCGGGATCATGGCGGGAAAACGATACACCTGTCCGCCCACGGACATTCCCAGGGCGAACAATCGTTCCTCGAAGTACCGGCACAGAGAGGCAACCCTCGGTCCCAGGGAATACATTCCATCACCCGTTTGAAAAACGTGTCCGCCATCCATCAGTGCGCCCATGGGGTCCTGGGCATGACGAAGCGGCTGGTCCATTCGATCTTCAAGAATCTTGACCGGAGGTTCGCGGGTGGTCGTCACCAGGAGGGTCAGGGTTCGTTGCACCTTGTCCAGCAGGGACAGCCGTTCCTGGTCCTCGGGGGTCCGCCGCAGTCGGAAGAGCAGGGTGTCACCGTCATGCCAACGGACATGCGCCACCAGAGGATCCACATAGGCCAGTTTGGCGATGATCTCCTGTTTCAGGAATCGGGGGACCGTGATGGCGGGCTGAATGATACATGTCGGTTCGGACATGGGGCTTCTCCTTGAGAATCTGTTTTCAGTAGGGTCCGGGCGTATCCAAGCAGGTCATCGAGATGGGTGGTGATGATGGCGATGGTGATGGGGAGTTGCAGGGTCTGGTAGTCGTGTACCGCGATGTTGCGGAAACCCACCATGGGTTTGAGTTTCCCGGCCATTTCCCGGGTAATCCATCCGCCTCTGGCCAGCAGTTCGAACACATCCCGCGCCCCCTGGGGAACGCCCAGCCGTTCCCGTCGTACCAAATGCTGTCCCAGGTCCAGGGCTGCCTCGCAGGCGCGTTGTATGTTCAGGATGGCGGCATCCTGGCGGGTGAAGTCGCTGGCGAAGGTTTCGGGATGTTTGGCATATTCCTCGCGGGCGCGGGCGACCGCACGTTCGATGAGGGCGGCCTTGTTGATCAACACCTCATCGACCATGGATGGTTCCTTCCCGTTGGATGATGGCCATGAGCGGGGCGCGGGCCTCGTCCAGGGCGGTTTTTTCGCTGAGAATGAAACTTTCGTAGAGGAGGGCGCGATGGTCTTTGGTCCAGATCCTCTGGCCGGTGGTGATGATGTGGTACTGCATCACCGTGCTGGCGGCGCGCAGATCCAGAAGATCGACCGGACAGCCGGCAATGTCGGCCAGTTCGCCCGCCAGTCGCCACAGAATCACCGCATCGAGCTTGCCCATGACCAGTATCCCCAGGTCAAGGTCGCTCTCCGGACCGGCGTCGCCACGGATACGGCTGCCGAAGGCATACAGCGCCAGCAGTTCCGGAAGGCAACTCCTCAGACATTCGATCAAGCGGGTCCAGTCCATGTTTCGGAAAAAGAAACCTTGAAAGAAAAAAGGGGGACCGAAGGGATCGTTCCCAGGGTTGGTTTTGCCCGCAGGGCATCGTGGTTCATTGGTCGAACCGTGTTCCGGGCATGAAAAAATGGAACCAGGAACCACCATGGGCCGACGGGGTGATCCGTCGCAGGGATGAATTTCAGGTTCGACCCTGATTCGGGCCGGCCCGGGCTTCTGGACCAACCGCGGCTTTCTCGTGCGGAAACCGGACGAGAAAGCCCCTCGGTTGCGAAATCGCCGGCGGTTGACCCGGTTCATACCTTTCTGTTCGGTTCCTGGTCCATGACTCATGAGTCATTTGCTTCAAGGACGGTCCTTATGGAAAGATTGCATTTTGCATGCCTGAAATGGTTTCCGCTCCGGGGCCATCGGTCGCGGTTTTGACGCGGCATGGGCGGCAAAGGTGTCCTGGGTGGGGGGAAGGGGTTGCCCTGTCGGGGGCAATGCATGGATCATGGGGAGGGCGCGTGTTCACGGGAACCCGGGATCCCTTCATGGCGAAAACAACGTCGCCGCTTCCGGACATCCCAGGCGCGGGGCGATGACAACAAAGGCGAGGTGGTCATGGATGTCGAAATCAGCGAGACCCGGGAGGTCTATCGGGGGTTTTTTCGTCTTTTCAAAATATTCCTGCGTTATCGACGTTTCGACGGTCGCATGAGTCGGACCATCGCCCTGGAAGCGCTGGAACGGGGGGAGGGGGTGGCGGTCATTTTGTATGATCCGGTGCAGGATTGTGTCGGTCTGGTGCGTCAGTTTCGGATCGGAGCGCATTTGCGCGAAAATAAGGGTTGGGTCCTTGAACTGGCGGCGGGATCCTGTCAGGGGGCGGAAGATGTCCGGGCGGTGGCGCTCAAGGAGGTCCGGGAGGAGACAGGATGGACCCCCTCGGTCATGGAACATGTCATGACCTTCTACATCAGTCCCAGTGGCACCACGGAACGGATCCATCTGTTTCTCGGTATCTTCGACAGCCGCATCCCCCCTTCCGCCTCCGGAGTCCCCGAGGAGGAGGAGGACATCCAGACGGTCTGCGTCTCCTTTTCCGAGGTGATGGCCATGATGACCCGGGGAGAAATCAACGCCGCCTCGGTCATCCTCGGGATGCAATGGTTGCAGCTCCATCGTTCGGAATTGCGGCAGCGGTTTGTCGATGGTTGAGCCGGGGCCGGAAGGTTCACCTGGAGGAGCGGTCATGCATGGTTCGAGATATGTTTATGGTAGCAGGTTTGTGATTTATATGTTACAGTCATGAATACGATTCGTCGCTACCGCACCGAGGACGGCCACGAAATTGTCACCGAGTGGCTGGCCCGGCTGAGAGACAGGCAAGCCAAGGCCAGAATTCATGCCCGCATTTTAAGATTGGCGGCAGGCAACTTCGGGGACTGCAAGCCGTTGCGGGATGGCGTGGCGGAGTTGCGGGTGGACTGTGGTCCTGGCTACCGGGTTTACTATGGGATGGTTGGCAAGACAATCGTATTGTTGTTGGGCGGAGGGGACAAACACTCCCAGGATGTGGATATTATTCAGGCCGTAGCCTGCCTGAAGGATTTCAAGCGGAGGCTGACATGAAGCATTTGGATCGGGCGAGCGTGTCTCATGACGAGTCCCTGGTACGGGAACTGCGTGATGATCCGGAACTGGCAAAGGAATATCTACAGGCCGCCATGGAGGACGAGGAGGAACCGGCGGTGTTATTGTTGGCCTTGCGTCATGTGGCCGAGGCCTATGGCATGCCCAGGGTGGCCGAACTGGCGGGAATCCAGCGCGAAAGCCTCTATCGGGCGTTGTCTCCGAGGGGCAATCCCACCTTGCGCACCCTGACGGCGGTTTTGAAGGCTGTCGGCTTGCGGTTGACCGTAACTCCGGGTCGCCATGGTCCTTTTCAAGCCTCTGTATCATCGGAATTCGGGCGGTGAACCTTGGGCGGCTAAAAACTGTGCCTGAATCCTCTATTGCCGCCCTGCGGTGTTCCCCGGATGAATTCGTGCGAGAAATGAAGCTGGCGGCAGCGAGGTGTTTCCCTTGACGGAGGAAAGCCTTTTCCGGGCGTTGGGATTGGGGGAACCACCGCTCATGTTGCAAGCTGTGTGACGCTGCATAGAATCCCGAGGAATTCCAACGTCACTTTTTGAATTCTACATTGCCGCACCGATAATGGCATAGGTCTGCTCATCCCTCTTTGAAAAATCTGCGTCCATCTGCGAAATCCGCGGATTCACGACCTGTGCGATCCGCAGATTTCGCAGATTCGCGCAGATTCAAGACGAAGGATTCTATGCGGCGTCACACACTTTGCAACATGAGCGGGGGGAACATCGGCAATGAGCGAAGATCAAAAGGCCGATGCGAAATCAAGACTGCTGCGGGTCAGGGTGACTGTGTTGTCCTGGATCGATACCGAAGCGATCAATCCGGGAAAATAATAGTCCAGACGTTGACTCAGGGGGATGAGAAGGCTCCCCTGTTGGCTCCGGTCGGACAGGGTGCTGGTGGCGCGGCTGGCGGAGGCGTCCAGATTGAGTGTGTTGTTGTATTGGCCGACGCGCGCGGCCAATGCGGCGTTGCCAAGGCTTTCGGTGAGGAAATGATTCGGTGGACGTGCCCCGCCACCCAGGAAAAAGGCGAGAAGATCGTTGCTGGCCAGGGCGTTGACCATGCTGTTGTAGGTGGAGATCAACGTCCCCATGCCAAAGGTCACGGTCGGGATATAATCGGATTCATCGACAAAGTCCACGTAGGAGGAGGCCGTGTCCAGGGACACGTCAAGCCCGCTCAAGACCGGTTTGATCCGCATCCGGACCCCCAGGACATAGCCCGAGGCGTAGGGGGCCAGGGCATCGAGCACCGTTTGCGCCAGGCTTCGGGTCGTGGTCGAAATGCGTGAATAAATAAGATCCACCAGCGCCACCTTGAGGGTGACGGTGATCTGACTGGCGGTGATCTGAATGTCGAACTTGTTGATGACCTCGCCCAGGGTGTGGGAAAAAGTACCTGCCTCGGTCAACTGTTGCGCCAGCTTGCCCAGGACCATGCTTTCGAATTCCTCTTCCGAGACGATGATCTGTCCCCCAGCCTGCGCCGTGACCAGATGGTTGTAGATGCTGGCATAGGTGGTCCTCGATGAAGAAAGCAGGGTCGCCACATTGGGGGTCTCGGGGATCGATTCCACCGAAAACCCGACCACCGTGATCGAAAAGGTCTTGTCGAAGGTCAGACCTCCCTTGTCGGTTACCCGTACCCCCAGGTCGAAGATGCCATGGATCGGGGTCGTGGTCTCCACGACGAGCAACTGATCGCCAAGGATGGCGAAGCGACCGTTCAGGGTGTCCGGGAGGGAATAGGTGAACTGTTCGTTGCCATCGGGATCGGTGGTACTCAGGGTGCCGACCGCCGCATTGCTTGGTCGCGAAAGAAAGGGAAGGACATTGTTGCTCAGGGAAATGTTGGTCGGCGATTCGTTCAGGTCGTTGACGGTGATGGTCACGGTGGCCGAATAGGATCCAAGGGCGTCACTGTTGGAAATGAGGACGCTGTAGCTCGACTTGGTTTCATGATCGAGGGTGGTTCCCGCCTTGATGTAGAGTTGCGTCCCCACGACCGTGAAGGAACCCTGATCCGCCCCGCCGGCGATGGCAAAGGTGTTGTTGCCGACCGCGGTCAACGTTCCGAGGCTTACGTCGCTGGCGGTGCTCGTGTTTTCATTGATCGATGTCTGCGCAACGGTGATCGAGCGATCGATCGCCTGAAGGGTGACCGTCAGGGTCTTGGTGAGCGACAGGTTTCCCGTGTCGCTACAGGTGACCGCCACCGTGTAGGTGGGTTTGGCATTCAGGTCGAGGACCGAGCCTGCCTTCAATTGCAGTTGGGCGCCGCTGATCTGGAAACTGGCGGCGTCCGTCCCCCCGGAAACGGTGCAGGTGTGGGTATTGTTGGCGTCGGGATCGGTGACGGTCAGGGTGCCCGCGCTCATGGCGGCACTGGTATCGACATTGCTGTAGATGATGCCGGGGCTCAAGGTAATGTTGGTCGGGGCCTCGTTGACATCGTTGACGCTCAGGGTAAAACTCTTGGCGTAGGACAGGTTGCCCGAATCGGTGGCGGTGAGTTCCACGACAAGGCTTGGTGTCGTCATCGCCTCGAAGTTGAGCGTCGTTCCCCCCTTGATCTGAAGATTGCTGCCGCTGACAGTGAAATAATCCTTGTGGGTACCGCCGGTGACGCTGTAGGTCACCGAGTCGGAACTGTCGGGATCGATCACCCCCAGGGTGGCAAACGTGGTGGTGGCGCTGGCTCCGGTGTTTTCATCCACGGAAGAGGCCGACAACAATACCGAGGTCGGGGCCTCGTTGACATTGTTGACCGCGATGGTGACATCCTTGGTATACGTCAGTCCGCCGCCGTCGGTGACTTTGATTTGCACCTGCAACGCTGGCGTGGTCATCGCCTCGTAGTTCAGCGCCGTTCCCGCGACCAGTTGCAGGTTTTGACCACTGAGGGCAAAAAGTCCCTGGTCCGTTCCACCGACGATGGCAAAGGTGTGGGTCGCGTTGGGACCGGTCTTGTCGGGATCGATTCCTGAAAGGGTCGCGATGGTCGCATTGCCGGTCGTGTTCGTGTTTTCGTTGACCGAGGAGGCGGAGAGGGCGATGTCGGTGGGCGTTTCATTGACATCGGTCACCTGGACGGTGAACGGCTGGCTCGCGCCTTCCGCGGTCACCTGGACGCCAAGACTGGCCTTGCTCTCGTGATTCAGAGTCACACCCGATTTGATCCACAGTTCGTTGCTGTTCTGGATTTCGAAGGAGGTGCCGTCGCTCCCGCTACTGACGCTGAAGACGGTCCCCGTCGCCTCGGGATCGCTGTAGGTCAGGGTGCCGACCTTGACGGGAGTCGTGGTATTTTCCGCCAGGGTCGCGGATGACAGGGAAATCGCCCCCGCCAGCAGGGTGAATCCCTGTTCGTAGACCCGTTTGACCGGCATCGTCCCGACCGACCAGAGATAACCGCCCGGATTCAGTTCGATGGACGGCGTGACGGAACAGTTTCCCGTTCCCGCGGCGCATCCCGCCTGGGTCGGGGTGTAGATCTGGTTGTGGAAGGTTTGGGGAATGGCGTGGGTCGAGACGATCTTCACCAGATACTGGGTGGCGTCGGCGACCGCGTTCCAGGTCAGGGTCGGGCTCCGGTCGTAGGTGTTGCCCGTGGGGGAGACGATGATGGTCCCCACCACTTCGACGCTCAACGTGAAGGAAAGGCTTGACGAGACCGTTCCATTAAGGTTGGTCTCCGAGTTGTAGGCCTGCACCGTCCAGGATCCCGCCCCGGCGGTGAACGGATTGGGAAAGGTGGTGGCGCAGGTGGCCCCAGTCGTCGGGCATCCCGCCTGGGTCGCCGAGACGATCCGGGTCGCGGTCGTTTGGCTGGCATCGGTCACCTTGAGGATGTATCCATTGGCATCGCTGGCGGCGGTCCAGGAAAAAGTCGGCGTCAGCGAGGTGACCGCGCCGGTCGGGGCGATCAGGGTCGGCGTTCCGGGGGTCGATGCGGGTTGCGTGATCGAAAAGGAGGTCCGGCCCGATTCGGCGCTTTGGGTTGAATTCGACGTGTGCAGGGCCATGATGGTCCAGGTCCCCTTGCCGATGGCCAGGGTCGTCCCCGGTGCGATCGAACAGCTTCCCGAGCCGCTGGAACAGGAGGTGGCGGCGATCGTATAGGTTTGATCGATGACCAGACTCGATGTGGCATCGGTGACCCGCAAACGGTAATGGGTCGCCCCCTGGACCGCTCCCCAGGAAAAGGAGGGTGTCAAAGTGGCAACCGTGCCGTTCGGGGCGATCGGCGTGGGGGTGGCGAGGGCTGGGGTCGGAACATTGATGGTGGCCTGTCCGGTGGTCTTGGAGGGGACCACGGCCACCGACCAGGTGATCGTCCCGGCGGGAAGCGATACCGCGGGCGTCACCGAACAGGTACCCGTGCCGCTGGCGCAGCCTGCCGCCTCCGGGGTCATGTTGGCATAGTGCAGCACAAGACCATTGGCGTTGGTGACCTTGAGCAGGTATCCGGTGGCCCCCGATTCGGCGTTCCAGATATAGGTCGGGGTATTGGTGGTCACCGAACCGATCGGAGAGACCAGGAGTGGCGTGGTCGTCGCCGGGGCGGAAAGGGTGAAGCCCAGAGCCGCCGAGGCGGTTCCGGTAAGGTTGTCGGTGGCATTGTATCCCTGAACGGTCCACGATCCCGCGCCGGCGACGAACGGGTTGGGGAAGGTGGTGGCACAGGTTCCGCTCGAAGAGGGGCATCCCGCCACCGTGGCGGTGACGACCCGAGTGGCGACGCTGCCGCTGCCGTCGGTGACCCGCAGAATGTAGGCGTTGGCATCGGTGGTGGCATTCCAGGTGAAGCTGGGCGACAGGGTGGTGACGCTGCCGCTCGGAGAGACAGGGGTCGGTGTTCCCGGTTTGGTCGTCGGTTGGACGATGGTGAACCCTTGACGGCCCGACTGTGCGCTTTCGGTGCCGTTGGTGGTATTGGTGGCCATGATGGTCCACGACCCGACACCGACCGCCAGGGTGGTCCCCGGAGAGACCGAACAGCTTCCGGAACCGCTGGAGCAACCGGCGGTGGCGGCTGAATAGGTTTGATCGATCACCTGGACATTGCTGGCGTCGGTGACCCTCAGGCGGTAATGGCTCGCCCCGGAAACGGCGCTCCAACTGAATCCCGGCGTCAGGTTGGCGACGGTTCCCTTGGGCGAAACCGGGGTCGGGGTGGACAACGTCGGGGTGGGAACCGTGATCGTGGCTTCCCCGGTATTTTTCGAGGGGGTGACCGCGATCGACCATTTGACAAGCCCGGCGGGAAGGGTGACCGAGGGGGTCCTGGAGCAGGTGCCGCTGCCACTGGCGCAGCCCGCCGCCGTCGGGGTCAACGTTTCCTGGTGCAGCACCAGACCGTTGTTGGTCGTTACCTTCAAGGTGTAGCCACTGGCCCCCGATTCGGCGTTCCAGACATAGGTCGGGGTGTTGGTGCTGATGGTCCCGGTTGGCGAGACGATCAGCGCCGTGACCGTGGTCGTCAGGGTGAAGGTGGCCGAGGTCGAAACAGCCTGGAGCGAGGTGGTGTAAGGCTTGACGTCCCAGGAATAGGTGCCGTTGGTGAAGGTCATCGCCAGGTCGGTGCGGCAGGTACCACTGCCGCTCGCACACCCGGCGCTGCTGGCCGACAGCCACTTGGTGACCGGCGTGCCGCCGCTCTTGGTCACGGTCAGGAGATAGAACGTGCCTCCCGAAACCGCTCCCCAATTGAACGAGGTCGGGGCGGTCGTCAGCTGGCCGCTCGGGGAGCCCGTGGACTGCGTCACCGGCACCACGGAGAAACTTTTGGCCACAAGCGCCTTGGCCACCCCGCTGTTGGCGATGGCATACCAGGTGTAACTTCCGGCGGCGAGGGCCGTGGACGGCGTGACCGAACAGCTGCCACTGCCGCCCGAACAGTTGGACTCCTCCTTGGTGTACCAAAGATCGACAAGCGTTGCATTCTTGGAATTCTTGACGACGAGGCGATATTTGCTGGCCTGGCTTTCGGCGGTCCAGACGTAGGTCGGCGTTGTCGTGGTGACGCTGGAATCGGGGGAAATGGCGGACACGGCGGCAGGCCCGGCAATCGCGGCAGCCGAAAATCGCAGGATGGCCAGCCACACCAGCAGCGCCATCGGGATTCGTGTCAACAGCTTTCCCACATCCATAACCCTGATCAAGTTACCGATGGTTAATGGCAAAGGAAAATCCCTTGCCCGCACGGACTGCATCTCGGGATGTTCCGACTATACATGACCCGTTGAAAAACACAATCCGCTTGTCCTGACACAGGTTGACGCATGTAACGCTTTGTAAAACAGATCCGATGCTTTTATTGTTTCATCATTTTGTTTCATGTGCATGATTTTGTGCCGGATCGAACCGGGGTTCCCTTGAAAAGGATGACGAGGGGACATTCATCGCTCTCGAAAGAGATCCGTGACATGAACACACATTCATCCTGAACTTTGTCGTGTTTTGAATCGTGTCATGAAACATTCGGCGATCCGGAACTTCGTTACAAAAAAATTCACGACGTGTACTCCCTGACGTCCCTTATCCATTGTGACGGTGGGAAAAATCTGCTGCCCGAACCGGGACCGGGGGAAAAAGTGGACCTCTTCATCACATCCCCGCGATATTCCATGATTGCGTTATCGGAAGCCATTTCCCGATTCTTGAATCAATTATCTTCCGGGGTGCGGCGGGTGTTTTCATTGTCTGATCATTCTGTTCGGGGCATGGTTCGGTCGATCGTTTCCAGGTCGGGCCACAACCGGACGTTTGTGCCGTGTCGTTCGGCGGATGTGGACGTCCAACCCGGCTTGCATGAATCGGACCGAATCAATTTTACGGCGAGGGTGCGGTCTGGCCGATGGATTCGACCTCCATGGCCTCGGTGGTGCGATTCATCCGCCTGAGAAGATTGGCATAATTCTGGGTGACTACCCGGATCTGTGCCTGATTGGCGAGGGGAGCGCCGGTCAGAATGTCGAGGGAACGGCGATACAGGGGAAGGGCTTCATCGAAGCGTCCTTCCTGATCCAGGGTGCGCGCCAGATTGTTCAGGCTTGCCGCGACCTCGGGATGGTCCATTCCCAGAACTTCCTGGTGAATTTCCAACGTTTTCTTCTGAAGTTGTTCCGCCTCGCCGTAGCGGTTGCGGCGGCTGAGGATGGCGGCGATGTTTTTCATGCTCGTCGCCAGGGACAGATGGTTTTGCGGCAGGGTTTCCTGTTTGATCTTCAATGATTTTTCAAAAAGCGGCAAGGCTTCGTCATAGCGACCGAGGCTTGCGAGGATCGAGGCCAGGTTGTTCATGCTGGCGGCGACGGTCGGATTGTTTTCTCCAAGGCTCTGGGTCGAGAGTTCCAGGGAACGCTGGAACAGTTCGAGGGCTTTGTCGTAGTCACCCTGGCTGTAATAGCGCGAGGCCAGGCCATTGAGGTTTGATTCGGTGGCTTTGCCGTCGATGGCGGAGGTATCGCCGGCAGGGGGAGGGGTGATGTCGGCGGGCGTGGTGGTTCGGGATTCGGGAACAGGGGGGGATGGGATGATCGAGGGGACGGGGGGGCTGGGTGTGGCGGTGGGATTTTCCGGCGACTGGGTTGATTGGGGCGTGGCGAGGCGTTCCTGGGGTTTGGTTTCCGCGGCGTCTGGCACGGATGGTTGTGCATTTTGCGTCGCCGTCGGGGTTTGTTTTTCGATTTCCAGGATGCGTTCATGGGTCGCTTCCGCTTCGGCGACCCGCCCCTCGCCGAGAAGAATTTCGGTGATCGGGGCCAGGGTGTCGATCAGTCCGGGATCCGAGGTTCCCAGAAGCGATTCTTTGATCCGCAGGGATTGTTCCAGGAGGACCAGCGCTTCATGGGATTGATTTTTCTGGGACATCACCTGTGCCAGAAGGTCGATGGTTTCGGCGGTCTTGAGCGTGGCCGGTCCTTGAATCTCTCCCTGGAGGGCGAGGGCTTCGCGCAGCACCGGTTCCGCCTGTTCCAACTGTCCCGTCGATTCGTAGTGGCGCCCCAGACCGGAAAGCGAGGAAATGACCAGGGGATGTTTGGGACCGATTTTTTCCCTGGCGGCATGAAGCGATTGCAAAAGAGATTGTTCCGCCGCCAGGGTGTCGCCCGCCAGGTTCTGGGCCGATCCTCGTCGTTGAAGGAACTGGACGTGCTGTTCGGCGGAGGATGCGGTTTCAGCCGCGTCGGCAAAGGATTGGGCGGCGGCCGCGGGTCTGGACTGCAACAGGTGAATGTCTCCCAGCGAACCGAGAAGGTCGGCGGTGATGGTGCGCAAATGGTCGTCCTTGAAGGGCAGCAGTTTCTGCTCCTCCCGAAGATCGGTGACGGTCGCTTCGAGAAACTCCCGAGCCATCTGGAGGTCGTTTCGTGTCAGCGCCTCGATCACCCGATCCCGTCTTTGCCCCAGTTCCTTGAAGGGAAAATCGATGAGCGCCAGTTCGGCGATCAGTCGCTGCCGTTCTACCTGCTCCGTGTTACGGGCGGCGGGGAGGGAGGAGAATGGACGTGGAAGATGGCGCGACAGGAGGGCCGTGGTGGCGGAAGGTCGTGGTGTTCCGTTCGGGGGCGCGGCATGCCAGGAGGGGACCAGAAGGGGCCAGAGAATGGCCACGAGGGAAGCAATGGCCGCCGTGACGGGCAGATGGGCCGGAAGATCGGGAAAGCGGGTCATGAATCTTTCGAGGGGATCGTGTTCCGTCGCCCGCGGGATCCCGGGCGGTTCGAAACGGCAGTCGATGCCGCAGCCATTCATTTGACGCCGATAGTTTTCCGCCTGGGAGCGTAAAATATTGTTCAAACGAAACGTTTTTCCCGGTTTCTGATACAGTTTCGCGGCAAGCGAGCGGATCGCGGGATTTTGCATGTTCACGATCGCCTGAAGTCCTGCCTCGTCCCCTGGATCCGATTCCTTCTTCCATTGGAAGACGGCATCGCACCGGTCGCCGGTTGCCGGTTCCTCGGTTTCGGGGACCGGCGTCGGCGGAGGGGACCGATGACGCCGGAAAAGGATTCCCAGGGCAAGGCTTCCGCCAAGGGTGGTGACGCCGATGGCGGAAACGATCATCGGAAACAGGAGCGGATGATCGGGCTTGTGTGACAGGTGGGCGAATGTCAGCGGCAGAAAGATTCCCGCCAGTCCCGTCAACAGGACGACCCACCCGGTATACAACAGAGAATGATTGCTGCGTGCGTCCATCTTGATTCATGCCACGGGTGATGATTCAGGACCATTCAGGTTCGATGGTTGCGCGCAGGAGGCGGTGAATCATGGGGGAGGCGGCCAGGATATTCCCCGAATCCAGGACGTTGCCGTTGCCTGTGAAATCGGTGACCAGTCCGCCCGCTTCCGTGACCAGGAGCACTCCGGCGGCGATGTCCCAGGGTTTGAGTCCCGCTTCCCAGTATCCATCATAGCGTCCCGCGGCCAGATGGGCCAGGTCGAGGGCGGCGCTGCCGAGACGGCGGATGCCACGGGA
The DNA here is from genome assembly GCA_015228815.1 of Magnetococcales bacterium. Classification (NCBI taxonomy): domain Bacteria; kingdom Pseudomonadati; phylum Pseudomonadota; class Magnetococcia; order Magnetococcales; species Magnetococcales bacterium. Next base: position 49,843 of record JADGCV010000013.1, read on the forward strand.
TCCGGGGATCAGCGCCATCACCGTCTTCAATTGGCGTTGCAATCGTTCGGGATGATCGATGGGAAATCCCGTCGCCAGCAGGCACTGGTCGAGGCGGTGGTTTTGCGTCACCCGGAGGCGTTGGCCGTTGAGAAAGGCGCCACGGCCCCGTTCGGCGGTGAACAATTCGTCGGTGGCGGGGTTGAAGACCACGGCGGCATGGAGTTCATTGTCGTTGGCCAGGGCGATGGACATGGCAAAGTGGGGCAGGCCATGTATGAAGTTGGTGGTGCCGTCGATGGGATCGACGATCCAGCGCCATCCCTTGGCAACTTCACTCCGGCTGCTCTCCTCGGCGAGGATGCCGTATTGCGGCGTGGCCTTGCGCAGATGGTAGAGGATTTCCCGTTCCACCGTGGTGTCGGCCTGGGTGACGAAATCGTTCTTTCCCTTCGTTTCGAGGACCAGTTCGTGCCGTCGCTTGAAAAACGTCAAGGCTTCCCGTCCAGCCGACCGGGCGGCGCGGATGGCGATGTTGGTGTGCGGCGATACGTTCATGATGGGGAAGGTGGACTGGAGAAGGGTTCACGGGGACCTCGGGAGCGGATTCCGGAGGGATCGGAGCGGTTGCCGGGTTTGCGACACGCATGGACAACGACAGTTTCAAGATTAGCACGGTCCGGATGCTGCGTCACCTTGGTCGATGATCATTTCGAATCTTGCCGGTGGGTTTTTCGGGATGGCGGGTGGGCGACGGTAACATTTGCCGCATGAGGCGCGGCCATGGGGGGAAATTTGCCCGGAATCGATGATAAACGTTTATTGGCATATCTATTGCACAAGGCGTTCGCGGATGGTTCAGGGAAAATCCGGAAATGGAAACGCAAGTAAAACACGAATAACGGCAGTGACTTGCCCATGGTCGTCCCCGGTTCGCCGACGGCCCCCGGAGGATGGACTCATGAAACGATCAACTGGCATGGTCGGTGCATAATAGCTTGGCAACGGAGTTTACCCGGCATTTTCCTTCCAACCCTAGGAATCGTTTTCATGGCCATCACCAACGTGTTGAACATTTCCAAGCAGGGGATCTTCGTGTCCCAGGGGGCGTTGCAGACGGTTTCCCACAACATAAGCAACGTCAACACCCCCGGGTATTCGCGACAGGTCGTCCTTCAGGAAAACACCGCCGGGGACAAACAGGATCCGGGTGGTTCCGGGGTCAGGATGAGCGATGTCGTCCGCAACTTTGACCAGTTGGTGGACCGGAGGATGGAACTGGGGACCGGGGAGCTGGGACGGTTGGAAACCCGCGAACACTATCTGACGATGATCGAGGATGTGTTCAACGATTTGGACGGAGAGGGGTTTTCGCAACGTCTGGAGGCGTTTTACGCCGCGGCCGATTCCCTGGCGGACAATCCCACCAATCCGGTCGGACGCGAGGAACTGGTGGTCGAGGCCGATTCCCTGGCCCGGACCATTCAGAAGATGTACACCGCCCTGACCGAGATGACGATGCCGGTGGACAAGGAAATCAATGTCGTCATGGAGGACATCAATACCCGGTTGAAGGCGATTCAGGATGTCAACCGGACGATCGTGGCCAATGAAAATTCCCATCCCGCCCTGGACCTCAAGGATCAACGGCGGCAGATGGTGTTGGAGCTTGGCGAACTGATCGACATCCAGACGCTGCCGATGGAGCAGGATGGTTTGCGGGTGATGACCTCCCGGGGGCAGGAAATTCTTGCCGACCCGGTGTTCGCCGCCACCCTCGAACGCAGTCCCAAGACCAATGCGGAAGGGTATCTTGGGATCAATATCAATGGCCGCGAATTTGCGAGTTCCGACCGGATTCGTGGTGGCAAGCTGCGGGGCCTGTTGGAAGTCCGCGATGAGATCATCCATGGGCCGAAAGGTTTTTTGACACGGCTGGAGGCGATCACCGACGAATTGCGCTGGCAGGTCAACCGGGTGCATAGCCAGTCGGTGAGCCAACAGATGTATTCGTCGCAACAGGGGATCACCGATCTGGGGCTTGATCTTTCGACACCCATCAAGAATCTGGTCACCAAGGAAAAGGATGTGAACTACAAGAAATCGCCCGAGGATGTCGGTCGGGTGGTCGATGGCGCCATCACCTTCGTTTCCGGGGCGAACACCGATGCGCTGACGGTCGGCAAGCCGGTGACCATCACCACGGGGATGTCGCTGCGTGAGATCAAGGATGCCATCAACGCTTCCGAGGCGGTGGATGCCGCCATCGTCACCGAGGGGGACAAGCGGTATCTGAAGATCACCCCGGCCAAGGAAGGTGGTGTGTTCGGGGTTCTCGGGGATACGAGCGGGGTCTTGGCCGCCCTTGGCGTCGGAGCGATTTTTACCGGGACGGGGGCGGGGACGATCCAGGTGGGCAAGAGCCTCAAGGAGGATTCCAAACGGGTGGGATTGGCGCGGTTTGGCGTGGACAACGAACTGGCCCCGACCCAGGCGACCTTCGACGATGGCAACAGCCAGGGCGCGCTTGCCCTGGGCAATCTCAGGACCATGAAATTCACCATCAACGGCCAGAACGCCTCCCTGACCAGCCATTATGCGACGTTGTCGGGCAACCTGGGGTCGCTGATCAATCAAAACAATGAAAGCCTGGTGGCGCAGCAGTCGGCCCAGGAGTTTGTCAGTGACATGCGCGAATCGATTTCGGGGGTGTCGCTGGAAGAGGAACTGACCGACCTCATCCGTTTTCAGAGGGCGTTTCAGGCATCGAGCAAGATGGTCAACGTGGCGGATGAACTGCTGCAAACCTTGATTTCCATGGTCTAGTCGTTGGTCGAGTCGTTGCGAAGGGGAAGAATATGCGCGTCACCCACAATCTGATGTTCAAGACGGGAACCAGCGCCATGCAGGCGCAACAGCAGGATATTCTGAAGATTCAGGAAAAATCGCTGACCGGCAACCAGACCAACCGTCCGTCGGACGATCCGACGGGGATCTATCGGCACATGTTGTTTTCCGCCGACCTGACCGGGGTGCAAAGCCTGAAGAAGACCACCGAGTTCGCCGCCGAACGTCTGACCCTGGCCGACAGCCATGTCAATCAGGTGCATGAGCGGATGCTCGAAGCCAAGGACCTGGCGTTGAAGATGGCCAACAGCCAGGTGGGCGGCAATCCGGAGATCATGAAGGCGGTGGCGGAGGATGCCGAGGCGATCTATCTGGACATCCTCAAGAGCGTCAATTCGGAGTTGGATGAAATTCCCCTCTTTGGCGGCAGCCGCACCCGGATGCCCTACGATGCCACCCATCTTCAGACGACGGCGGTTCAGGTGCGCGCCGATGGCAAGGGACCGATGACGGCTGCGGCCACGGGGATCACCGCGAGCGTCGCTGACGGCCATGGTGTCACCGACCTGCCGCTCAGTGTCAAAGTTACCTTTCAGTCATCGACGGGGCTGTACGAGGCGGACATCAATGGCGTCAAGAATCCTCCGGTGGCCCCGACCGGAACGCCTCCGGTCATCGACATCGGCCAGGGGATCCGGTTGACGATGGGGGCCGAACCCAAGGCGGGCGATGTCTACTACTTCGAGGTGGTTCCCGAATATCAGGGGGGCCAGGCGGACCGGCCCATCAAGGTCTTGAATGGGCAGACCCTGCCGGGAAATGTCAATGCCCAGGAGTTGCTCGAAGGGACGGGATCGGTGGGACGCAATGTCAACGTCCTGGGGGCCGTGGCGGCATTGAGGGGGGCGTTGCTGCGCGCCGACCCCGACGAGGTGTCGTTTCTGATCGACCGGTTGCAGGAGGGGCGGGCTCAGGTATCGGACTTGCAAGCGGTGACCGGTGTGCGGGTGACCCAGGTGGAAGCGGTTGGGAAAACTTTGGAAATTGATGAGCTGGCGTTGGAGGAGGCGAAGGCGACCAACATCGAGGCGGACATTCTGGATGTCTTATCGACTCTGGAACAGACGACGCAGGCGATGCAGGTGATGACCATCACGGAACGCCAGGTGCTCAATACATCGTTAATCGATTTTATTCGGTAGCATCCTTTGGGAGTGGAGATAGAACATGGAGATTCATGGAACCCGGTTTGGGGTACTGGAGTTCGAGGAAAACGAGATCATCACCATCGAGGATGGGCTGTTGGGGTTTCCGTTGAGCAAGAGGTTTCTGTTGTTCCCCTACGGTCAGGATTCCTCCTTTTTCTGGCTCCAGTCGGTGGATGAACCCGAGATTGCGTTCATCGTGGTCAATCCCTTCGACTTTTTCGCGGATCTGGAGTTTTCCATCCAGGACGAGGACACCCGGACGCTCGGTCTTTCACGCAGCGAGGATGTGGAGGTGTTTTCCCTGGTGACGATTCCGGAAGGGCGTCCCGAGGAGATGCGTACCAACCTGGCGGGACCGGTGGTGGTGAATACCGGCAACCGTCGGGGCAAGCAGATTCTGATCAAGGAGTTTTCTCCGCGACAGCCGTTGATTCCCAGGGAGTTGCGGGCGCGCTATCTGAACGAGTCGGATCGGAGGAAACCGGTGACCAAAGGGAGCCGCCGGCGTTCGCGGCAGACGGAAAAACAAAGATCGCTGAAGGTTGCCGCGGTTGGGTGATTCGACAGAGGGATCGCAGGATACGTAACGAGAGGAAATGACCATGCCACTCTATATCAACACCAATATCTCCTCCCTCAATGCCCAACGCAATCTGTTGTCATCGACGGGGGATCTCAACAAGGTATTTGCCAGGCTCTCCTCGGGTCTGCGCATCAACACTGCCGGCGACGATGCCGCCGGTCTTGCCATCAGCAACCGCATGACGGCGCAGATTCGCGGATTGTCGCAGGCGGTGCGCAATGCCAACGATGGTATTTCCGTCTCGCAGGTCGCCGAGGGCGCCCTGGCGGAACACGCCAACATGCTGCAACGGATCAACGAACTGTCGGTGCAGGCGGCCAATGCCACCAACAGCCCGCAGGATCGTGAGAATCTGCAACAGGAAGTGGTGCAACTGCTGTCGGAAATCGAGCGGGTCGCCAACGAGACCGAATTCAATAACTGGCCGATGCTCAACGGTCAGACCCAGCCCCTGGTCTTTCAGGTCGGGGCGCAGGAAAATCAAACGATCGTCGTCACTCTGGCCGATGCCCGGTCGCAAACGTTGCTGGCCGCGCCAAAACTTGCCGACCCCAACAGCAAGGAGAGCGTCAACAATCCCAAGATCAAGGGGTTGACCATCAAGGCTCCGGCGAAAGCGCTCGAAAACTCCAAACTGTTCAGTTCCAAGGCGGGGGCGATGGTCGGGACCCTGGCCAACGCCAATACCCAGGGCAAATCGCCGGCGACCACCCTTTCCACCGAAGTCTCCACCAACATGTTGACCGTCATGGACAACAAGAACGTCACGGCGGTGGCGGCGGCGGTGGATGCGGCGGTGGTGAGCGGCACCGGGGTTGTCAATGCTTTGGAAAACGGGATTACCGATGGGGCGACGGTGGATCAGACGGCGACGACCATCGTGACGCAGCTTCTGGGGGCCCCCGATGCCACGATCAACACGGCCATCGCCAATGGCATTGCCGATGGCGATACGGCGGCGGAGATTGCCGCGGACATCACCGCCGCCAACGCCCTGGTGACGGGGACCGATGCCCTGGGATTGGCGTCCGCCTCCCTGGCCGCCTTTGGCCGGACCAACGATGGCGCGACCAAGGTGACGGGGGGCTCGGGCAAGAAGGCGACCATCATCGCCTCGTGGGTTGCCGAGGCGACGGTGAAACCGACCGATCCGACGATCAACTCCGACCAGGCCCGGGTCATCGCAGCGGCGGCCTATGAGGCCAAGCGGTCCTACACGGCGACGGAAAACGTTCCCACTGCCTATAAGACCCTGGCGGGGACGACCAACGGGGCGTTGACCAAGAATGTGACCGATCCCGCCGAGGTGGTGGACAATGCGGTGACCAAGGGGACGACGGTCGAGGATGTCCCGGTGGGCAACATTCGGATCGTGATTCAGGCGTTCGATGCGCAGATTTCGCAGAACAAGGACATCGAGACGATTGCCGCGACGGCGAAAGCGGCGGACAAATCGGGAAAACTGACCCTTTCCGAGGCCAAGATCATTGCCGCGGCGGGGCTTGCGGCGGCGAAGCCGGGTGGCACGGTCGCGCTGGCCGGGACCGCCGGCAAGAACATGGCGCTGGTCCTGGCATCGCGGGATGGGGCGGTGAATGCCGCGTCGCAACCGACGGGCGGGGAATATGTGACCGTTCCGGAGTGGTTGATCGACACCTCGGGCAGCACCCGGTTTCCCCCTTCGCCCCTGGTGGACATCACCGGCAGTTCGATCCCGACCGATCCGACGTTGCCGTTCAATCCCCCGACCACCGATGCCACCAATCCCCCCTTGTCGGGGCAGGATGCGGCGGCGCGGATGATCGCGATCGTCAAGGAGGCCATCGACCGGGTTTCCGCCACCCGCGCCGAGCTGGGGGCGATCCAGAATCGATTCGAGGCCAATATCAAGAACCTGTCGAACGTGGTGGAAAACGTTTCCGCCGCCCGGTCACGGATCCTGGATGCCGACATCGCCTCCGAGACGGCCAATCTGACCAAGCTGGCCATCATGCAGCAGGCGGGAACGGCGATTCTTGCCCAGGCCAATCAACAACCTCAACTGGCGCTGCAACTCCTCGGTTGAGGTGCGGGCCCCAGGGAAATTCGCCGGCCATCCCACTCCCAGGCCGGCGGATTTCCCCGCCCGAAAGGGATGAGGGGGGCCAGAACAAAGTTTGCCGGCGGGATGGGCAACAAATTCCCCCACAAGGGAAGAAAAGGGGGGAAGGGGAGGGGGGAACATGAGCAAATACGGGGAAAAATGGAAACAATTAAGATGGCACGCAAGCTGCAGTATTACAGGTAGATGGAAAGTGACGGGACGGGGCCTGGACGGCGGTAAAAGGGTAACGGATTGTTTGATTGATTGATGAATCGATTGATTGGCGAATCACTGGAACATCGAGACTGGACCGAGGTTGCACAGGGTACATTGGTTTAACAGACGGGATCCTCGAAGGGGGCCGGCAAGGAAGCGTCGAACGCCCGCCGGAGCCGCGAAGACGAGGTGCCCAATGACAGGGAGATGACGATGATGGAGGTTCAAGGCACCCGTTTCGGAACCCTGAGTTTTGACGCGGAGGACATCATCCAGTTGGCGGACGGTTTGTTGGGGTTTCCCATGAGCAGGCGGTACATCATGTTTCCCTACTCGGATGATTCCTCCTTCTTCTGGCTGCAATCGGTGGATGAACCGGAGATTTCCTTCATCGTCATCAATCCGTTCGACTTTTTTGCCAACATCGAGTTCGAGATTGCGGATGAGGATGCGCGGGCGATCGGGTTGGAGAAGAGCGAGGATGTGGAAATGTTCACCCTTGTGACCATTCCCGAGGGACAGCCCGAGGACATGAGGACAAATCTGGCGGGACCGGTGGTGGTCAACACCCGGACCCGGAAGGGCAAGCAGATTCTTTTGGGTCAGTATTCGGCGCGTCAACCTTTGATTCCGAAGGAGCTCCGGGCCCAGGCCAAGGAGCAGGCGGTTCGCGAGATGCGGCAACCGCGGATGATGGCGGTATGAAGACAAGGGAAGTGCTGGACTCTTTAGATCGATTGAATTGAACGCAAGAACCTGAATACGGATGGAGTGACCTCCCGGTGGAGGGGATTCGTCGAAGAAGCGGCGGAAGGGATGAAGCCCAGGTGTCGGGCGGAAGGATGACCCGGCAGCCGACGAATTCCATCTCCAGGGTATCCCGAAGGCCTGGCTGGCCTGGGAAAAGAAACGACGACGGGCAAGAGGCCCGACTTCATCGGCAACCGAAAACCGATCCGGGAGGATTGGGCTGGGTCGAGAGATCCCAGGAAAAGGGGAATGAACCATGCCGCTTTTTATCAATACCAATGTCGCTTCGCTCAACGCCCAACGCAATCTGGATCGCTCGACCAATGCCCTGGGCAAGACGTTTGCCCGCCTGGCCTCGGGTCTGAGGGTCAATTCGGCCAAGGATGATGCTGCCGGGATGGCGATTTCGCAACGGATGACGTCGCAGATCCGCGGCCTGACGCAATCGATCCGCAACGCCAATGATGGAATTTCACTGGCTCAGGTGGCGGAGGGGGCGTTGGAAGAGACCACCAATGCCTTGCAACGGATCCGGGAACTGGCGGTCCAGGCGGCCAACGGTACCAACACGGCGTTGGACCGTTCGGACCTGAACAAGGAAGTGCAACAGTTGGTCCAGGAAATTCAAAGGATCACCAACGACGTTGAATTCAACGACAAGGGTGTGTTGAATGGATCGATGGTTGGCGTTGCGTTCCAGGTGGGCAAGGACGAGGGGCAGACCATTCGGGTATCCATTGCCAGCCTGCATGTGGATGACTTGAAGTTGGGAAGTGTCACCAACGGCACGGTCGGCAAGTTTTCGGTCGGGGTATCGACGGCGGCGCGGGCTTCCAAGGCCCTGGGGCAGGTGGACAGTGCCCTGGACATCGTATCGCGGGTTCGGGCCGATCTGGGGGCCATTCAGAATCGGTTCGAGGCGGTGATTGCCAATCTTTCGAATGTGGTCGAGAACATGTCGGCGGCCCGCTCGCGCATCGTCGATGCCGACATTGCCGCCGAGACTGCGACCTTGACCCGCAACGCCATCCTGCAACAGGCGGGAACGGCGGTCCTGGCCCAGGCCAATCAGCAACCGCAGCTGGCTTTGCAACTGCTCGGATAAATTGACGCAAGTTTCGCCGGAATCATCCGATAAGTATGGTGTGGGCGATGGTTTCGGCTGGGGATGGTGGACCAGTCATGGGCAATTCGATGGGTGTGGCAGGGGAAGTGATTTGCGGGAATGGTTGCGAAGGCGAGGAATGGGGGGAGGTTTCGTCCCTGGTGGATCAGGCGAACCGGGTGTTGGGATTGATTTCCGCGCTGGTTGTGAATGTGGTGGATCCGGTGGACAAGGATGGAGTTTTGCTGGTCGAATCGGGGGATGGACGGAGTGGAAACCGTCTGGACGAAATGGCGTTGCGGGATTTGTTGGGAAAGGTTCGGGTGTTGGAGGGGATGTTGTGCGACCGGGACGTTTGATGCCGGCGTGAATCAAGGTGATGCGAGAGAGACGGTGAAAGGAAGGGTGTGCCATGGCACTGGGCAATATTACATTCGGGGGATTGGCCAGCGGACTGCCTTCCGACATGGTCGATCAGTTGATGAGTTTCGAAGAGAAACGTCTGACGTCGCTGAAGGCGGACAAGACGGCGATCACCAAGAAACAGTCGGCACTGAGTGAACTTGGATCCAAGCTGTCCGCCCTGACGAGTACCGCCACGACCCTTCAGACCGAGTCTTCCTGGTCGCCCCATACGGCGGCGAGTTCCGATTCGGACAAGGTTGCGGTCACGGCTTCTTACAAGGCGGTGGCGGGAACCCATACCCTGGAGGTGTCGCGTCTGGCGAGCAGCCAGACTTTGATGAGCGCGGCGGGGGTGACCGATTCGGAGAATACCGTCAGTGCCATCAATACCTTTTCCTTTTCCTACAATGGGGTCGCCTATACCAATGCCGACTTTGGCATTGCCGTTGGCGATACCCTGGCCGATGTCGCATCCAGGATCAGCAGTACCGATTATGGGGATGACAATGGTGTCAGTGCCAGCGTTTTGTATGATGGATCGAACTATCGTCTGGTGTTGACCGCCAAGGATCAGGGAGCGCTGTCGCGCAATTCCGATGGGACGACGAACGGTACCCGGTTGACGGGACTGACGATCGACATGACCTGGGATACCGATAGTGTCGATGATAATAACGATACGGTCTGGAATACGGCAAACACTGATGGAAATACCGTGGTCCTGTCCGCATCGGGGACGGACATGACGGATGCTTCGGCGACGACGACTGTTGCCGCTGTTGGAGACTTTAGTTTCACCTATAATCAGAATTCCTATAATCTTTCAGATTTTGGATTTGCTGTTGGTAATATTATCACCCTGGAGGACATTGCTGATGGAATCAACAGTGCCAATGTGAGCGGACTCAAGGCAAGTGTTGTCAATGATGGTTATCAGAACCGGTTGGTCATTGACGGATATACGGCCTCGCCAACGGTGTCAGGGGATACTGGCATCTTTAGTCTGACCTCCACTTTGGCGTTCAGTAATGGTTCGACCATGGATACGGTCGGTACGGGTACATTTCAATCCGACATCGGTCTCGATGCCAAGATGAAGGTCGATGGTCTGAGCAACATTTACAGCTCCAGCAATACCGTCGAGGATGTCCTGCCCGGGGTGACCATGACCCTGAAGGAGACGACTTCGTCGGCGATCACTGTCACCGTGACCGACGATACCGCGACGCTGAAAACGACCCTGAGTTCATTCACGACCGCCTTCAATGATGTCCTGGACTACATCAATCAGAACAAGACCGGATCGCTTTCGGGGGCGACGTTGGTTCGGACCATCGTGTCGCAGTTGCGCAACGAACTGAACAGTTCCACCACCAAGGATGACGCCTCCGGCGATGTGTTGAGTCCGTTTTCAATCCTGGCGGAATTGGGGCTCAGGACCGATCAGAAGACCGGCAAGATCAGTTTTGACAGCGACGAACTTGATGATGCCCTTTCGACCAACTTTAACGTTCTTTCCGATCTGTTCACCAATACCGAGACCGAGGTGGGGACGACGGGCAACGCCGGTCTGGCCTATCGGCTCGAAGACCTGCTGGACAACATCACCAACAGCACCAACGGTTCTCTGACCGGGGCCAAGGACAGTGTCGAGGCCCGTCTTGAGAGTCTGGAAAAAAGCATCGAGCGGGAGGAGAGCCGTCTGGAGAAGGTGCGCGAAATGTTGACCAAGAAGTTTTCCAATCTGGAGCAGTTGGTCAACAGCATGAACAGCCAGGGGACGGCGTTGACCTCGGCGATGGCGAAACTCTAGGGGTGGCGCGTTCTGGCATGAGTAATGCTTAATGTCTCTTGTCGTTCAATCGTGTCGATCAACCGCAACATGAAGCAGAAAGAGAGTCGAATCCATGAACACGCCAATGGTCCAGAGTCAGGACAATCCTTCGCTGAATGCCGGACTGGACATTTTGATCCAGCTGTACGAAGGGTGCATCGGGTTCTTGAATCAAGCCTCGGAAGCGTGTGAGAATGGACGGGTCGATGATTTCAAGGACCGTTTGTACCGGGGCCAGAGGATCATCGAGCATTTCCAGAACACTCTGGATTATGAACAGGGTGGGCAAGTCCCCAACCAGCTCAACGATCTGTACAATTTCATGCTCGACAATCTGACCCAGTCGGGTTTGACGCACGAGACCGACTATATCGATCAGGTGGTGGAGCAGTTGGAAATTCTGCTGGATGGATGGCGCGGTGCCCGGCCTTTGGTTCTCTCCTGATTTTCGAGGCCAACCTCCATGTCGTATGGTCTGAAACGGTACAAGACATCGCAAGCCAATACCGCATCGCGGGAGGATCTTTTGATTCTTCTGTACGAGGGGGCGATCCGGTTTCTGGAGCGTTCCATCAAGGAGAAGGAGGCCAAGCGGTTGAGTGAGCACAAAATGTTTCTCCGCCGCGGGCTGGCGATTGTTTCGGAGCTTCAGGCGACCCTTGATTTCGAGAAGGGGGGGGACTTGGCGATCCAGTTGTTCGAATTGTACGGCTACATGTTGGATCGTTTGACCGAGGCCAACATCAAGCAGGATATGGAGCAGATTCGCATTGTGATCAAGAATCTTGGCACCCTTCTCGAAGGATGGCGGGAGGCGGTCAAGCAGGTTCAGGGGCAGGCGGCGGTGACGGCGGCTGCGGCCCCGGTTCGGCGTTTGGCGGGTGGGGCCTACTGATGACACCGGAACGGATCATTTCCCGGCTTGAGGATCTATTCAAGCGTCTGGAACGCCCCGAGACTCTGGACGCGGCGGCGCTTGAGGAACTCAACAACGACTGGCTGACCGCGACGCGGCGGTTGGACGCCCTGCCGGAAGAAGAGATGAAACGGGCGGGGGCGTTCGATCCTTTTCTCAAGGTGCGGCTGGAACTTCTGGTCGAGCGCTTGCCGCGGATCAGGGAGGGGTTGATTTCCTGCAAGGGGGAGGTGAGTCAGCAACTCATGGCGCAGAATCGACGGCTGCAATCGGCCCGTCGCGGGTATGGTCGCAAGGAGAGTGGCTTGGTGCTGGTCCGGTACCAGGCTTGAGGTCCTTCGGGCCGCATCATCACGATGAAGAAATAATGAACAACCCCTCTTGAATGGGGCGAAACGTTTCCTATCTTTTCGGGTATGGTGGGCGCCGACACCGATCCTAAAGATAAAATGGACGTTTTTCCCGAAAGAGGAGGTTTCCATGTCTACCATCGTCAATTATGATCCGTTCCGCAATTTTCGTACCCTGCAACACGAGATCAATCGTCTGTTCGATCGTGATCTGGAGGACACCACCGGTCAGATGACGCAATGGCCGATACGGGTGGACATTCGCGAGGATGAGAACCAGATTATCCTCAAGGCGGATGTCCCTGGGATGGAGCAGAAGGACATCAAGGTCAATGTCGATAATGGTCGTCTGACCATTTCGGGGGAACGCAAGTTCGACGACGAGATGCACAAGGAGAGCTACCAGAGGGTCGAACGTCTTTTTGGCCGCTTCAGCCGCACGTTTCAACTGACCAACACCACCGATATTTCCCGGATTGGCGCATCGTATCGCAACGGTGTTCTTGAAGTGACGCTGCCCAAACTGGAGGAGGCCAAACCGCGGACCATTCAGGTGCAGGTGCATTGAGGAAAGGTAGAGGTATCGATCGGGCCGGGAAGGGGGGGGGGAACCCTTCCCGGCAGTGTTTGGTACGACTCCCAGCCCCTTTTTTTTCAATGATTGAACCCGGACGTTTGGCCGTTACGAATCTCTCAGACCGCCAAGGCAATCCGGCCACCAGTAGATGGTTTCCCTGTCTTTCTGAACCAGCCCCGCCACCGGGCCATCCTGGGAAATGACGAAAGCGATGGCCCCCGGACAGTGGCCGATGAAATTGACCGCCGAGGTGTGCCGCGCCCCGAGCCGGGACAGATCCATCCGCACCGACGGAAAAAACCGCTCCTCCACCCATGAGACGATCCCCCCCTTCCAGGGTTTGGCGGTGATCATGGCGCCGAAGGTCAACGCCGAAAGACGGTCCGAAAGAAACAACGCCCCATCCACCCGGGTCAACCGGGAAAGAAGGTCGGCATAGCCCATCAATTCCCGTTTCAGACGAAGGCGTACCATCTCCTGGCGATGCCAATCCTTCGTTTCCTGATTGAACTCGCTCCACTCTTCCATCTCACGGAAGGTTTCAAGAAGCTGGGCCCCATCCGGGGCGCCCGCCAGGGCAAAACGTGGTTCCGCCCCATGCCAGGCGCATTCCACCGTTCCTTGCGGCAACCAAATGATGGTACCGCCATTCTTCTTGGCCGCGGTCGCCAGCAACAGGCGGTCGATGAACGCCCGGTAGACATGCCAATATCCCATGCCGAACCGGTGATAGCCGGAATGATTCTGCACCTCCCGCAACAGATTCCAGGCCAGAGGACTGTCGGTGAACGGTGGCGGCGTCGGCTCCGAAAAGAAACCGGAATCAAATCCGCCAATGACATCGTTCCCCTTGAATACCTGGAGACACCCCACCTTGCGCACCATCACCGTGAGCATGTTTTTCGGTGACCGGTTGAAACTGTGGGCGTCGAATCGATGATGGGAGGCGCAATTGAAATAAATGGCCCCCTGGATTTCCAATTCGCCCGGGTCTCTCCTGGAGGCGACCAGAGCCAACGTTGTCGTCACCGGATCGAAAGAGCGTGCCAATGCCACCAGGGCATCGACCTGAAACGGGATGGGATGCTCGAAGATCAAGGACATGGCATTGCATTCTTCGGTGCGCACATCGACCCCGTTCGGCGGCAACAATGAAACGCTCAGTTCGATGCCAATCTCCTCCTTGCGTTGCAGACTCGCCTGAAACACCACCTCCAGAATTCGCCCGACATGGATCGGATCGGGGACAAATGCCGCCGGATCCGCCGGTTCACGCCACAACGCCACCAGTTTCTCGATCACATAAGGATTGAACATCCCTTTGGATGTCTGCCGCCGGACCGCCAGGTCCAGTTCGTCCCGCGCCTGTTGCAGCGCCAGTTCCCCCTTCTTGCGATCGATGATCCCCGCCAGAGTGCTGGAAATGGCCAGCAGAAAATCCTCCTCGACCCCCTCCCGCCGATGCCCCGCCGGCACATAGGTATTGATCACCCCCAGCAATCGTTGACCCGACATGATCGGAATGCAGTAGTGACCATGGTCCTTCATCTCTTCGTAACTGACATCGTGCTGTTCATCGATGTGGGGCACGAAAACAACCTTCCTGAGACGCGCCGCCCGACCACACAGACAATATCCCAGAGGAACGCTGGCGCATCGATGATTCTGCATCTCGGAAAACCCGCGACTTGCGATCATTTCCAGTTTTTCCGACCGCTCCTCCATGAGAAAAACTGCCCCCTTTCCCAACAATGCCAACCCGGGAATGGAAAGCATCAGTTCGAGCATTTGTTCCAATTGTTGCTTCAGAGAAAGGGGCTCCAAGGCGATCCGTAAGGCTTTCTGGATGATTTTTTGCAGTTTTTCGTAATAGGCGAGCCTTTTTTCCAGATCGCACATGACTCCATCCCCCTTTTGAGTTCATTCCGAATGGTTGTCCCGGATGCCCTACCCGCGAAAATCACAAGTCATCTCGATATAAAATAAATTTCATACATATATTTTTTGTATAATAATGGAAAAACAGCTTTTCCTTGCGATTTACACGCGCCACAAAGCCAAAACCCTGGTGAACAACGTCACGCACACCCGATGGAGCAACAATGACTGAAACAGAGGATAACACACCGAAAAGGAAAAAATCTCTTGGAATCGACAATCGGCTACGGTAAAGGTCATCTTCCGACCCGGGTGACAGGGCAATCCGGGAATTTTCGGTTCCAGAGTTCCAGATTGAACAGGTGGACAGTGAATCCTTTTTTCCAGCCCTCAGGCGGACCACTCAGGCAACCTTCATGATGCTGCAACAGAGCAACCGACAAATTGGAACAATGGGCCGGTTCCAGGCCAGTCATGCCAATAAGAATCAGGTAGCGCATGGGCTTTTTTTCCGGAATTCCCCGGTCCAGTCCAAGATAGATCAGGCTATCGATAAATTTTGGAAACAGTTCGGCATGGATCAAAGAGCCGGAATCCATTTTTTCCCGAAAATTCCGCAACTGCCCGTCCCTGTGTTGCTCAGGAATTCTGTTGTGTTCGGGATCCTTCACTTCAATCAGCCAAAACGCATCATCCCATTCCACCACGAAATCGACCGATTTCAGCAAGTGGCTCATCCCATGCCCATGGCCATGACGGTCAAGTGATCGAACCGACGTGGCTTTGGAAAAATCAAAGCGAAGATCACCTTCGATCCAATCTTCGTTGTTGGGGGGGGCCATCAATGTCCCCCTTTGAAGGCTTGTTCCATTTCTTGATCGTAGAGCCGCAAATATTCTTCGGCGATCTTGTTGGGGGTGATGGTCGCATAGCTGGAGCATGAATGGGCTGTAACGCCCTGACCGGAATCATCGAAGGCAAAATAGGTCACCAGGGTTTGTTGTTTTTGCAGATCGAGTTCCTTCAAAAAAGCAAAATTGTGGGTGGCCAGGAATACCTGGACGCCCCGGTTGGCCAGCATGATGAGAATGTTGACAACGTGCTGCATCAAGGATGGGTTCAGATTGGCCTCCGGTTCATCCCAGAACAGGGTGGTTTCCACCAACAGGGAACCGTTGTGAATCAGTTGCCAGAGCAACGCCAGCTTGCGATAACCTTCCGCGACCAGGTGCATTTCCAGGTTGGCATTCTCATGGTTTCTCAGGAAAAAAACGTCGCCTTCCGTCACGACCTGGCCACCGATCAGTTGCCGGATCTTTTCCAGGATGTCCCCGCTTTCTTCGGAGGGCCTTCCCTTTCTTACAGGAAGATAGGCCAATTTTAAAATATCGTAGTAGACCTCATCGAAGGCCATCTCGTATTTGTCATAGAGAGAAATGAACCCTGGCGCAAACGAAAGGACTTCCTTGACGGGAATATAAATTGGCAGTTCATCAAGGAACGGGGAAGAGGGGGTCTGGGTCAACCTGCCAGACCCACTGTGCCAATGGGCGTGTATGTTTTTTTTGTCTGTTTCTACCGTGATGTCCGTGGCTGTCCTTCCACGTCGGCGTCGGCAAAGACGGCGAAAATCGTTATCACGAGGACGAAAGACAGTTCCCAGTTTTTCAGCCAATGGACTCCTGTTGGGAACATAACAATCCTGAAGACAATAAAGCAGTTTCAACAGATGCGTTTTCCCGGTGCCGTTGGCTCCGACAAACACATTGATTCCTTTGGAAAATTCAATATCCAACGCTTCGAAAACGGTAAAATTGGACAAGGTCAATCGGGTAAACATCATGCCACTCCTCCGTCTCCCGTGACGACATTTCAGACCGGAAATCCGCCCCCGCGCTGGATCGGTTTTTCATTCATCGAACCATCCGTCTACCCCGTTCCCTGCCCGAGCGTCTCGAAATCGACCTGATACCGCGACGCATTCTCGGGCGGATTGATGAACAGGAATTGAAAAGGCAGCTCCTTGTCGGGAGTCAAACGCTCCACCTTCACCTTTTTCGTATCCCCCTGCAATCGAATCATCGTCCGCAACGATTCCTCGGTACTTTCATCCAAGAGTTTTTCTTCCACCACCCGCCCCGGAACCACCGAATAGGATGATAATTCATTGTTCTCCTGATCCAGAAGGGTGATACGTACCCGTGGCACTTCCTGGGTGATCCGGTCGGTATTCGCAAGCCGCCCCCCAACCACGAGAACCCTGCCAAAGGAATGGAGACGCCATTCCCCCTTCAACTCGGTCAAACGAAAGTCACTGCCAAGGTCATATCGTTTGAACTCCCACCAATCGCCGGGAACGAAGATCCCCGCCGCCAGCGTCAGTCCAAGAACAACCGAAATCATCCATCCAAGAAGCGCCGAAGGAAGCGTCAGGGTCCACCGCGAAGGTTTTTCCTCCTCCTCTTCTTCTTCCCGGTCCTCCAGGGATTCATCCTGCAACGCCGGCATTTTCTCTTTCCATTCCATTCGAGGTTCCCGATCATGTTCTTCTTCTGGCCCGTCATCCTCCTCCCGAAGTTCCTCTTCTTCTTGGATCCGCTCTTCTTCCCGATACTCTTCCTCTTCCCGAGACGCCTCTTGGGCAACTTCCTCTTCCTGAAACTCCTCCAGGAGAACTTCCTCTTCCTGAACCTCCTCCAGGAGAACTTCCTCTTCCTGAAACTCTTCCCGAGGAACCGCCTCCTCCCGAGATTCCTTCAGGAAAATCTCCTCCTCCTGAAACTCTTCCAAAGGGGCATTTTCTTCATGGGAAACATCGTCTGCCGGATTGACGTTGCCGGACTCCGCGTCCGAGGCGTCCTCTTCTTCACCGGTCTCTTCCCCGTCGCGGAGCGATTCCCGATCCTGATCCTCCTCCGCGGCATCGTCCTTGGCGACCGGTGATGGTTGTTCCGCATCTTCCTCGGCGATTTCTTCCTCCGGCGGCAATTGGGATTCCCCGACCCTTTCATCCAGGGAGGATTCTCCGCTTTGACCCATCAGTCTCGGCGCAAGCACCGTATCGGCTTCATCGTCACCTTCCGCCCCTTCGGGACCTGGGAAACCATTTTCGGGCAACGACTCTGGAAAATCATTATCCAAACCGATCAGGGGTTGCCCCGGTATTGTTTCTTCAACCGGAGGTTGTTCTTCCCGCGATGGCGCTTTCTGAAAGAAAACCTCGCGGCAATTGGAACATCGCAGCTTCCGTCCATCCGGAAGCAACATGGCTTCGTCCACTTCGAAACGGGCCGAGCAATGAGTACATGTAACGTTCACCTTGGAATTCACTCCCTCATGGATGCCATGCAACGATCCGGCATCCCGGTTGCCGGTTGGGGCGAAAACCCACGCGATCCATTGGCTGCCAGATGCAATTTATGGACCGTAAGTCAGCTTTTCATTGTTATTCAACCGATTGTCCCATTCCTCATTCGATCCATGACCGTTCTTGTGGTACGGCCCGAGACACGTTAACATGAACGGTCAGGGAAATAAAAACATCGATTCTTCATCCACACTCCGATCAGGCCTCCATGGTTCGTTTCCACAATGTCAGCATGCGTTATCCGACCGGATATGAAGCCCTCAAGGGGGTCAGTTTCCGGGCGCCTCCGGGTTCGTTTCATTTTATCACCGGCCCATCGGGGGCGGGAAAAACTTCCATACTGAAACTGATCTATCGGGGAGAACTGGCCTCGGAAGGGGCGGTTGTCGTCCAGGGACGCAATGTCGAACAGATGACCGCCGCGCAACTGCCCGCCCTGCGCCGTTCGATCGGGGTCATCTTCCAGGATTACAAACTGCTCTACGACCGTTCGGTCTTCGACAATGTCGCCCTGGCGATGGAGGTGGCGGGTCATGATCCCGAACGGATTCCGGGGCAGGTGCAGCGAACCCTGGAGGCGGTCGGACTCAGCCAACGGATCCATCACAACCCCATTGCCCTTTCGGGGGGGGAACAACAAAGGGTCGCCATCGCCCGGGCGACGGTCAACCGTCCGCCTCTGGTCATCGCCGACGAACCCACGGGAAACCTCGACCGGGAGATGGGACGCAAGATCATGGGCCTGTTCCATACGCTGCACCAGCAGGGAACCACCATTCTCCTGGTCACCCACGACCTGGACCTGGCGAACGAACTGGGCCATCCCCAGATCGCCATGGTGGATGGCTGCCTTGCCGAAGTTCCCGAATCGGCCCGACCGCCCCGACCGTGAACCCGCGATCACAAGGAATCCCGCTCATGAATCTTCCACTAGAAAGTTTCACGCCACCGCAACGTCGGGAACCGGGCAGTCGCAAGGGGCTGTTTCCCGTTTTCCGCCCGCGTCACCGTTCCGGCAACAGTCGCAAGGGACGTCCGGGTGTGCCAAGAGCGATCGAATCCACCTCCCATGTCCGGAATTTTCATCTACGTTCCTTTTTGCGGGCCTTGAACCGTTTTCGCCATGGATCGCTGTCCCATTGGACCACGACCATCATCATCGCCCTGTCCCTGACGATTCACGGTTGTTTTTTGCTTCTCCTGACCAATGCCGATGCGGCGTTATCCCGATGGAAGGGGGACAACCGGGTCACCCTGTTTCTGGAAAAAGGGGTATCCGTCAGTCAATTGACACAAATTGGCGAACAGTTGCAGAAAAAAGAGGAAATCCAACATTTGACGCTCGTCACCCCCGAGGCGGCGCTTCAACGGATGAAATCGCTGATCGGCGGCGAAGCGGAATTCCTGGGTACACTGACCGACAACCCTCTGCCCCATTCCTTCGAGTTCGAGGTTCCGGACCACAATTCGGAGCATACCGTTGCCCTGGTTCGGGAAATCGGTTCCTGGCCCGGAGTCGAGGCGGTTTCCCACGATCAGGAATGGACGCGAAAACTTGTCGCCATGGTTGAATTCATCCGCATCATCGGCATTGGTCTGCTGGTTTTGTTGCTTTCCGCCGTCGCGCTGATCATCTCCAACACCATCAAACTGACCATCATCGCCCGCCGCGATGAAATCGAGGTCATGCGTTTCATGGGGGCGACCGACATGTTCATCAAGGTCCCGTTCATTCACGAAGGGGTGATTCAGGGAGTTTTCGGCGCCCTGGGGGCACTGGCGCTTATTTTCATCCTGTACCAGGGCGCCGGCAAGGGGGTGCTGCAACTGGCCGCCGCGTTCGACGTCCATCCCATCCTCCATTTCCTTACCCTGCCCCAGGGATTGTTCCTGTTTTGCCTGGGGATCGGTCTGGGTTTGATCGGCGCCCTCATTTCCCTGTCGCGGTTTCTCGAAATTTGATAGGGTAGCCTGGAGAAAATGGTAAAAGAAAAAAGGGGTCTTAAGGGATTGCCCCCAGGGTTTTGACTTTGATTTTCTACCCGAAGGAACACAAATCATCATGTCTGCCATCTTGTCCGCAACGAACAACATTCCCAGTGATCTGCGTTATACCCGTGAACATGAATGGGTCCGGCAGGAAGAGACCACGCTTGTCGTCGGCATCACCGCCTTTGCCGCCAGCCAGTTGGGAGATGTCGTGTTCGTCGAGCTGCCCCCTCCAGACACCCGGGTCACTGCCGGACAACCTTTTGGCGTGGTCGAGTCGGTCAAGTCGGTTTCCGACCTTTTCGCCCCGGTGAGCGGAACCGTGACCCGGACCAACGCCAGTCTGACCGACGCGCCCGAAACCGTCAACGACGATCCCTACGGCAAGGGTTGGATGATCGGTATCAGACCCGATGACCCCAGCGAACTGGAAAGCCTGCTCGATGCCCAAGGATATCAGTCGCTCCTGGGGCAGAAGGATTGATTGGGATACGTCTCTCCTGACACTCCGATCCGACAGTCCTGGTTTATTCGGTATCGTTGTCCGTCCCGGCGACCTGATCGAGCCGACGCCGGAACCATTGACGCGGATCGGCCAGGCGATGGCACTCTTCTTTTTCGGCCTGGAGGGCGATGTTGCGCCAAAACGCCTGCCGTGTCAGGGGATCGGGAAGGCGATGGGCAACCTCGGAACGCATCTGTCCGAACAATGCGACCAGCCCCTGCCAACCGGGTTCCAGCCAGCGATCGATACGCTCCTTGATCAGGCGCGACAATGCCGGAGAGGCCCCTTCCGTCCCCACCGCCACGGTCAGCGCACCGCGCCGCACCACGGCAGGGACCAGAAAATCGGATACCCCGGGATCATCGGCGGAGTTGCACAAAACCCCCAGCCGCCGGCAGATTCGGGCGATTTCCTGGTTCATCGGCGCCGACCCGGTCGCGGCAAAGACCAGAAGGGGCCGGTCCACCCGATCAAGGCACCCTTCCTGAAACTCCGTTTTCCGGACATCGAGCCGCCCCTGCCCTTCCCAGGCGATGATGTCTGGAGAAACCTCCGGGGCCATGACGTGCAATCTGGCCCCCGTGTCCAGAAGACCCCGGATCTTGCGGGTCGCCACCGTCCCGCCGCCGATCACCCAGACCCATCGTTCCCTCAAGATCAGTTCCACCATGTAGTGATGCATGTGATTCAAGCCGCTCCTGGAGGCCATTGAGACATGAATGAATTCAAAGACAAGATCATCATTCGCGGCGCCCGCGAACACAATCTGAAAAACATCGATCTGGAACTGCCGCGCAATGCCCTGACGGTGATCACCGGGGTTTCGGGATCGGGCAAATCGTCGCTTGCCTTCGATACCCTCTCCGCCGAAGGGCAACGTCGTTATGTCGATTCCCTGTCTGCCTATGCACGGCAATTTCTGTCGCTTCAGGGGAAACCCGACTGCGACGGCATCGAGGGCCTGTCCCCCTCGATCGCCATCGAACAGAAGAGCACCAGCAAGAATCCCCGTTCCACCGTCGGCACCGTCACCGAGGTTCACGACTATCTGCGTTTGCTTTACGCCCGGATCGGCAAACCCCACTGTCATGGTTGCGGCAAGCCGATCGAGAGCCAGACGGTGAGCCAGATGGTCGATACCCTCATGGCGCTGCCGGAGAATTCCCGCCTGTTGATCATGGCCCCCATTGCCCTGGGTCGCAAGGGGGAGTTCAAGAAGGAACTGGCCGCCCTGGTACGCCATGGTTTTACCCGTGTGGTCATCGACGGCGAGACGATCGAAATCGAGGAAGCGGCGGACCTCAACAAAAAGGTCAAGCATACCATCGCCGCCCTCATCGACCGCATCGTTGTCAAACCGGGGATCGAAAGCCGTCTGGCCGACTCTCTGGAAACAACCCTGTCGCTGCCACAAACGCTGTCCATGAAATCGATTCCCGGCGGGTTGGCCCAGGTTCATGTCCTGGGCGATCCCCCCACCGAAATGCTCTTTTCCGAACGCCATGCCTGCCCCGACTGCGGCATTTCCTATCCGGAAATCGAACCGCGTCTTTTTTCCTTCAACAATCCCTTTGGCGCCTGTCCGCAATGTACCGGCCTTGGGACCCGGGAATATTTCGATCCGGCCCTCATTGTTCCCATCGCCACTCTGTCCATCGATCAGGGGGCCATCGCCCCCTGGGCCAAGCCGACTGCCCATATCGCCCGGCAAAATCTGCTGGCGGTTGCCAAACACTACGGCATCGACATTGACACCCCCTGGGAAAACCTTCCGGAGGAACACCAGGAGATCATCCTGCATGGTTCGGACAGCGAGCGGATCCGTTTCCGTTATCGCGGCCCTTCGGGAAGTTTCACCACCACCCGCCCCTGGGAAGGGGTTGTCAACAACCTTGAACGGCGTTACCTGGAAACCGATTCGGATGACATTCGCGAGGAACTGGGACAATACCGCAATGCCTCGCCGTGTCCCGGGTGTCTCGGAAGAAGGCTCAGGATCGAGGCGCTGTCGGTACGGACGGGGGGGCACAACATTGCCGAACTCTCGGCCCTGCCACTGGATCGGACCCGAGACATTCTTGCCACCCTCCCCATGACGCCCAGGGAGGCGACCATTGCCCAACGCATTCTCAAGGAGATCAACGAACGGCTTCATTTTCTGATCGCCGTCGGGCTTGATTATCTGACGTTGGACCGGGCGGCGGCCACTCTTTCGGGGGGTGAAAGTCAGCGCATCCGCCTGGCCAACCAGATTGGTTCCGGTCTGACCGGAGTGCTCTACATACTCGATGAACCGAGCATTGGCCTGCATCAACGGGACAATCAACGTCTGTTGGCGACGCTGCACCGTCTGCGCGATCTGGGCAACACCGTGGTCGTGGTCGAACATGACGAAGAGGCGATCCGCTCGGCCGATCATATCGTGGACATGGGGCCAGGGGCCGGAGAACATGGTGGACGGATCGTGGCCACCGGCACACCGGCACGGATCATCGCCAACCCGGACTCGTTGACCGGGCAATATCTGTCGGGAACGCGCCACATTCCGCGCCCCCAAACCCGCCGCCGCCCCGACCCCGAACGAAAAATCACCCTGAAAAATGTCACCACCCACAATCTCAAGGGGATCACCAGCGAAATCCCCCTTTCCCTGTTGACCTGCGTCACCGGGGTTTCCGGATCGGGAAAATCAAGCCTGATCCTTGATACCCTCTACCCCGCCTTGCAGCAACGACTTCACCGCACCCAGATGCCGGGGGGCGATTACGAAGCGATCGACGGACTCGAATGGCTCGACAAGGTGATCCATATCGACCAGTCTCCGATCGGGCGGACCCCCCGTTCCAATCCCGCCACCTACATCGGACTGTTCACTCCGATCCGCGAACTCTTTGCCCAGGTTCCCGAGGCGCGTTCCCGTGGTTATAAATCGGGCCGTTTCAGCTTCAACGTCAAGGGAGGGCGCTGCGAGGCCTGCGCCGGCGAAGGGCTGGTCAAGATTGAAATGCATTTTCTCCCCGACATTTTCGTCGAATGCGATGTGTGCAACGGCAGTCGCTACAATCGGGAGACCCTGGAGATTCTCTACAAGGGCCAATCGATTCATGGCGTGCTCAACATGACCGTGGAAGAGGGGCTTGTGTTCTTCAAGGCGATCCCGACCATCCATCACAAACTGGCGACCCTCATGGATGTCGGGCTTTCCTATATTCGCCTGGGGCAATCGGCGACGACCCTTTCGGGGGGCGAGGCGCAACGGGTCAAGATTGCCCGGGAACTGGCCAAGAAAGCGACCGGAAAAACCCTGTACATTCTCGACGAACCGACGACCGGTCTTCATTTCGAGGATATTCGCAAGCTCCTCGAAGTGTTGCAACGACTGGTGATGACGGGAAACACCGTCGTCGTCATCGAACATAACCTGGACGTCATCAAGACCGCCGACTGGATCATCGATCTTGGACCCGAGGGGGGAAGCCGTGGCGGACAGGTGTTGATGACCGGAACGCCCGAAGCCTGCGCCGCGCATCCCGATTCATGGACGGGACGTTTTCTCAAACCCCTGCTCCAAGTCCTCTGAACCACGGCCATCCGAAACCATGATCGTTTTTGTCCATATTGCCCTTGACTTTCGATGAAGTGATTCTAATAATCATTGTCACATCACGAGAACAATGACATTGGACAAAGATATACGATCATTATTTTTTGTATTATTTTCTTGCCACCGCAAACGGAGGCATTGCGCTCCGTTGACAGCCAGGAGAAAGATCATGGGGGGGACTCTGATTCAGAAGAGGAAGGAATGTTTTGTTTTTTGGCGTTCAAATTCGGAACCAAGGCTGGTCATCGGGCAATTCAAACCTGGAAACCCCAACAGCCTGATCGGCAAACAGTGCCTGCCCATGGCACGCACTGCCCCGTTCGACGATCTGTGGGAGATCGAGGCGTCCGCCTGCAATCTTGTCGATGGCCATGTCTATCATTATTGGTTTGAAATCGATGACAAGAATTCGACCTCCGTTCCCAAGCGACGCACTCTGGTTTCCGACCCGTGCGCCACGACCGCCGATTGGCGTCTGATCGCTGCCGCGGTTACCGGAGTCTCCTCCGACCAGGCCGCGGCCTCGGTCATCCGGTTCAGGAACCGCCGACTGGAAGCCTGCGACTCGGAAGACCCGGACGTTTCCGGCAGCATCGATTTTTCCGATGCCGGCAAGATTGATGAACTGCCCGCCAACAATCGCCTGGTGATCTACGAATTGCCGACAGCCTGGACTGGAAGCGTCACCGAGAACAACAAGGAGCGGGCGGTGGGTACGTTTCGCGATGTCCACGCCCTGGTGGAAAAAGGGGTTGGCGGCGCCAATTTTTCGCACCTGGCCGTCTCCCAACCGAACGCCACCTATCTGAAGGATTTGGGAATCAACGCCCTGGAACTTCTGCCACCCGCCGACAGTGTCTACAAGCGCGAATGGGGCTATGGCACGACCAATTTTTTTGCCCCCGACCATGAACTGGGATTTCCGGAAGGTCACTCGTTTCCAACTCCCAACGGCGATCTGGCGGAACTGATTCGCGGCTGTCATCGGAACAACATCCGCTTTTTCGTCGATATGGTCCTGGCCTTTGCCAAGGATGGTCCCTACGAACAGGCGCATTTCAACGATTTTCACATCGGCGCGCCAGGATCCTGCAATGGAATGCCGGAGGCGGATGCCTGTACCTCGGGTCGGCGTGATGGTTCCAGGGGACCGCGAAACGGTTTTGGTTCGGCTCTTTTTCGGTATGCCGGTCCCGTCCGGTCGGGCTACGACCCGGTCAGTGGCAACCTGGCACACACCGTGTCGGCACGCCAGTGGATGAAAAGTTATCTGGAACGCTGGATGAAGGATTTTCATGTCGATGGCATCCGTCTGGACAGCATCGAGAATGTGGCCAATTGGGATTTCATTCAAGAGTTCAAAGACCTGGCGCGCCGGTTGTACAAGGAACGCTGGCAAGCGGCCAACCCTGGGGTGGTGACGAATGGTGATGACCGATTCCTGGTCGTTGGCGAGGAATTGACCGTCCCCACCGAACTTCTTGTGCAAAAGCGATTGGATGGTCTCTGGAACGAAGACTTTAAACGTTTGATACGAAGTGCGCTGATTGGTACCCATAATGGAGAACATGGCAAGGATGCTTCGGGCAATCCGAGCTTTGAATGGACGGTACGCAAAGCGATCGACTGTCGTCACATGGGGTTTGCCGATGGCGCCCAGGCCATCAACTATCTGACTTCACATGATGTCGAGGGAATGGGAAACGAACGTTTGTTCAACTATTTTCAGAACTGTTCCATTTATGACAAGGAAAAACGGTTCAAACTGGCCTTTGCCTGCCTGTTGACGGCGGTCGGCATCCCCATGATCCTGGCTGGAGACGAGTTTGCCGACCAGCACGATCTGACCAACAGCCAAGGATGGGTCACCCATTCCGACGGCAAGCAGGTCGATCCGGTCAATTTTTCCCGGCAGGGCGATGAATGGCGTCGAAGAATTTTTGCTTACGTATCGCGGTTGATTCACCTGCGCACCTCCTCCAACGCCTTGGCGGTCAATGATGTCGATTTCATCCACGTCGATTTCAACGATGGCAAGCGGGTCATGGTGTGGCAGCGTGGCATGAAGGGGAGTGACGATATTGTTGTCGTCGTCGCCAACTTTTCCGAGTTCAGTACCGATATGTCTCATCCGAACGCAAACTATGTCGTCCCCAACTGGCCGGCAACCCCCTTTGGTCGCAGTTGGCGCGAGGTGACCCAGGACCGCCCGGTTCCCTCCGAATGGATCGGACGGGAACCAATCTTTGCCTGGGAGGCCAAGGTCTACACCACCTGTTGAATTCACGGCCAATGAGTCAAGACCCCTGAATCCAATGCGCCAAATCTTCCTGCCGCTTCATAGTCTATAGTTCATATCATGCAAAAAAAACACCGGGGAAGGATATTCCCTCCCCGGTGATGATTGAAGGCAACAAGGTTTGGGCCGAAAAATTACATTCCCATGCCGCCCATACCGCCCATGCCGCCCATGCCATCCATGCCACCGCCACCCGGCGCGGGGGCATCTTTCTTGGGCAGTTCGGCGACCATGGCCTCGGTGGTGATCATGAGACCGGCGACGGAGGCCGCTGCCTGAAGGGCGCTGCGGACGACCTTGGCCGGGTCGATGACGCCACGGGTGACCAGGTTGGTGTACTCATCCCGCGCAGCATCGAAACCGAAGGCGTCGCTGTCGGATTCGAGAATTTTGTTGACCACGACCGAACCTTCCGCGCCGGCATTCTCGGCGATGATGCGGATCGGTTCTTCCATCGCCCGACGGACAATGTTGACCCCGACCCGCTGGTCCTCATTGGCCACCTTGAGGTTTTCCAATCCATTGCGTGCCCGGAGAAGGGCAACGCCGCCACCAGGGACAATTCCCTCTTCGACCGCGGCGCGGGTCGCATGGAGTGCGTCATCGACACGATCCTTGCGCTCCTTCACCTCGACTTCGGTGGCGCCGCCAACCTTGATGACGGCAACACCGCCCGCAAGTTTGGCCAGCCGTTCCTGAAGCTTTTCCTTGTCGTAGTCGGAGGTGGTCTCCTCAATCTGGAGACGGATCTGGCCGACGCGGGCTTTGATTTGATCGGTTTGGCCGGCTCCGTCGATGATGGTGGTCTCGTCTTTGGTAATGATTACCGAACGGGCTCGTCCCAGCATGTCGATGGTGACATTTTCAAGTTTGACCCCAAGATCCTCGGAAGCGACCGTTCCTCCGGTCAGGATGGCGATGTCTTCGAGCATCGCCTTGCGGCGATCGCCAAAACCCGGAGCCTTGACGGAACACACCTTGAGGCCACCACGCAGTTTGTTGACCACAAGTGTCGCCAGGGCGTCGCCCTCGACGTCCTCGGCAATGATGAGCAGTGGCCGCGCCGATTGCACCACGCTTTCGAGAATGGGAAGAATCTGTTGCAGATTGCTGACCTTCTTTTCCACCAGCAGAATGGACGGGTTGTCCATCTCCACCGTCATCTTGTCGGCGTTGGTGACAAAATAAGGAGAAAGGTAGCCACGGTCGAACTGCATTCCCTCGACGACATCCAGGGTGGTATCAAGCCCCTTGGCCTCTTCGACGGTGATGACCCCTTCCTTGCCCACCTTGTCCATCGCCTCGGCGATCATCCGGCCCACTTCGGTATCGGCGTTGGCGGAAATGGCACCAACCTGGGCAATCTCCTCGGAACTGGTGACCTCCTTGGCGCTTTTGCGCAGGACGGAAATGACATCCTCGACGGCGGCGTCAATGCCTCGTTTGAGGTCCATCGGGTTCATGCCGGCGGCAACCGCCTTGAGCCCTTCGCGGATGATCGACTGGGCCAGAACGGTCGCGGTGGTGGTGCCGTCTCCGGCGACATCGGAGGTCTTGGAAGCAACCTCCTTGAGCATCTGCGCCCCCATGTTCTCGAACTTGTCCTCAAGCTCGATTTCCTTGGCGACGCTGACACCGTCCTTGGTGACCCGGGGCGCGCCCCAGGATTTGTCGAGGACGACGTTGCGTCCCTTGGGGCCGAGGGTGACCTTGACGGCATTGGCAAGTATGTTGACCCCCGTGAGCATTTTGCCACGGGCGACTTCGCTGAATTTGACTTCCTTGGCTGCCATGTGATGTCTCTTTCCTTGGTATGGATGGCCTGAATGGTGGATGGGTTTTCTCCACCAACGGTGCGGCTGTGATGTTTGGGACCGGGGTTACTCGATGATCCCCATGACATCGGATTCCCTCATGATCAGGAGATCCTCGCCATCCAGTTTGACTTCGGTGCCGGCATATTTGGCAAACAATACCTTGTCGCCCGCCTTGACTTCGAGGGGACGGATCTTGCCTTCCTCGTTGATGGCCCCCTTGCCCACGGCCAGGATTTCCCCTTGAATCGGTTTTTCCTTGGCGGTATCGGGAATGATGATGCCACCGGCGCTTTTTTGATCCTGTTCAAGCCGTTTGACCACGATGCGGTCATGCAATGGACGGAATTTCGTTTTCATCGCTTCTTCCAACCTCCAGTGTCTCATTATCGATATGGGTTGCATGAAAGAACTTAATGATTTCTTCGACAGGACGGAACGCCGATGGGCCGCAGGGGCGAAAAACCCTCGGTCCGATCTGGCAGTCACCCAGGTCGAGTGCTAAATGTAGGCATCCGAACCCGCCTGTCAAGACCTTGTGGCGCGTTTTTTTCATTCGCGGGAAAAGAAATGGGAGAAAAACCTTAATTTGCAGGGGTACCGGATGCCTCTTCGGGAGGGACGGGGGCCTCCACCAGATAGGGTTCGATGCTTTTCCAGATTCTGCCGGCGGCCGCGGCGGCAAAAGAAACGGTCAGAAGCAGATTTTCCTCGCGCTCGCGTCGCTCCATGACGTGTCCTTCACGACAAACGCGGGCCAGAAGGGCGCCGTCCCTGGCGGGAAGGTCCAGATGAACGATTCTCGACGTCCGGCCTGCTTCCTCCCGAAGCGTCCGTAGAAACCGATCCATCCCCTGACCGGTCCGGGCAGACAGGACGAGGGTGCGCGGACGGGCCTCCAGCCGTTCGCGGAGGGCCTGACTGTTGTCGTCGAGGCCGTCGCATTTATTGTAGAGGGTCAGCATCGGTTTCCCGCCGGCGCCGAGTTCCTCCAGGACCTCCAGAACGACCCGGTGTTGCTCGTCGTGCTCCGGATCGGAAAGATCGACCACATGCACCAGCAGATCCGCCTCCAGAACCTCTTCGAGGGTGGCGCGGAAGGCGGCGATGAGTTGATGTGGCAGATCGCGGATAAAGCCGACGGTGTCGCTCAGAATGATCCGTTGGCCGTTGTCCAGGGTGAGACCACGCATGGTCGGGTCGAGAGTGGCGAACAACTGGTCCGCCGCATGGACGCCCGCCTGGGTCAGGCGGTTGAACAGCGTCGATTTGCCGGCGTTGGTATAGCCGACAAGCGACACGGTGAACCAGGGGACATCGCGCCGCGCCTCCCGTTGCAAGGTGCGGGTCCTCTGGACCTGGTCGAGTTGTTTTCCCAACCGGTGGATCCGGTCGCGAATCAGACGACGATCGACCTCGATCTGGGTTTCACCCGGACCACCACGCAATCCGACGCCTCCCCGCTGCCGTTCCAGATGACTCCAGGTGCGCACCAGCCGCGATTGCTGGTAGAGCAGCAGAGCCATCTGGACCTGGAGGGTCCCTTCACGGGTCCGCGCACGGGCGGCGAAAATTTCCAGAATCAACCCGGTCCGATCGACAACCTTGACCAGGAGGGACCGTTCAAGATTGCGTTGCTGCACCGGCGACAGCGCATGGTTGAAAACCACCACTTCCAGTTCGAGCGCCGCCGCTTCCTCCTTGATCCGTTCCACCTGCCCCTTCCCGAGAAAGGTGCCAGGATGGATCGGATCGACAGCGAGAATCCGATGTCCCTCGACCTGCAAACCAGCGCTCCGGGCCAGATGATCGAGTTCCTCGACCTGCCGTTCCCCCCAGTCGCGACCTTCGCGGCGGGAAAAAATCTGTACCAGCAGGGCGCCGACCGGCGCGGGCCGGGTTGTGCGCGGCGGGTTATTCGTCACCTTGACCGTAATCGATATTGCGCGAGGGCATGACGGTGGAGACGGCATGTTTGAAGACCAGTTGGGTGACGCTGTTCTTGAGCAGCAGACAATAGTTGTCAAACGACGTGATCACCCCCTGAAGTTTGATGCCGTTGATCAGGAAAACGGTCACGGGGACCTTTTCCTTGCGCAATGTGTTCAGAAAAGGATCCTGAACACTGTGGATGGATTGACCCGCCATGACACCTCCCCTCGTTCCCTCGTTGATGCCTTCCCGTGCGGTTTTTTTTGCCGCATGATCGTTGATGAACATTTCCGGTCTTTACGCTTTGTTACAAAAACACGCTTGCCGAGGCCCAGAATACGGACAGGGGACGGTCCGATGCAAGCGCAATCTTTCACCAGAAGCTCAAGATTCGTTCATGGGGGAAGCAAGGTCGGCCACCGGGGGTCAGATGCCGGCATGGAGGACGGCGCAGCGTTGTCGGGCAAAGTTGAGAAATTCCTCGACCGCCTTGGAGCGGAATTTTTGTTTCTGGAAGACAAAATTAAGATGACGCTTGAATTTCATCCCCTTGATGCGGCGGACGCGGAGGCTTTGCAGTTGCAGTTCCTTGCGCAGGGCGACGCTGGAGATGATGCTGAAACCAACCCCTCCTTCGACCGCCGCCTTGACCGATTCGGTGGTTCCGAGTTCGAGGATCATGTCCAGGTGGTCGTAGGAGAGTCCGGCACGGCTTAAATGCTCGGCAATGACCATGCGGGTCCCCGAACCCTCCTCGCGGGAAACAAAGGGATATTCCCTGAGTTTGGCGATCGGAATTTCGTCCATGGTTTCGAAGGGATGTCCGGGAGGGACGATGATCACCAGTTCATCCTCGAAGCAGGGGGCGACGGCAATGTTCTTGTTGGAGACCGGACCTTCGACCATCCCCATGTCGATGGTGGCGTCTTCCAGTTTGCGCACCACCAGACGGGTGTTGTCCACCGACAGGCGGATCTGGACCCGGGGAAAATGTTCGTGGTAGCCGCTGAGAATGGGGGGGAGAAGATACTCGCCGATGGTGGTGGAGGCCCCAAGTTTGATGATGCCCCGGGTCTCTCCGGTCATTTCGTTGATGGCCTTTTCGGTCTCGCGGTACAGTTCGAGGATGCGTTCGGCATAGCCGAAAACCGTCTCTCCGGCATCGGTCAGGGAAATGCGGTTGTGATGGCGGTCGAAAAGGCGGGTGTTGAAATGTTCCTCCAACTGCCGTATCTGAAAGGTGACCGCAGGCTGGGTCAGATAGAGTTCCTCCGCGGCCCGGGTAAAGGATAGATGCTTGGCAACGGCATGGAAGACGCGCAGTCGGGTATCGGAAAAACTCATGAGGGGGGTGGTCCGGGGTGGAGGTTGAAGAAAGATCACGAGTGTCCGGAACGCGCCGGTCGGATCGGGTTTGGAGTTTGCCTGAGTATAAAAAAATTATTGAGTGAGGAAAAGGAGTAAAAATCCATTGATGGGTCGATCATGGGGATTGATGAACATCGTCGCTGGTGTTGTCGGCGGCTTGGCTCAACGATTTTCAATTGTAAAAAGAAGATGAAAAAACCGGAGATTCCCGACCTGGCGCTCCTGGAGCGGTACAGATGGCGGTACCGTCGGTGGGTGGAACAGGGAAATGAAGAAGTGGCGCGAAGGGTGCGCCGGGGACGGATGGAACGGGTACACTTTTCCGCGTTGGCGGGCCGTTATTCCTGGATCTGGTTCGATGCCTACGGGGTGCTGAACCGGGGCGACGAACCGGTCCCCGGAGCGGGGGATACCCTGCGGCGATTGCGGATGGCAGGGGTTCCCTTTCGCCTGGTGAGCAACAATGCAAGCCATTCCCTGGACGAGATCCGGGAAAACCTGCGCCGGATGGGAATCGATGTCTTGCGGGAGGAAATCATCACCTCGGGTCTGGTGGTGTCCGCGTTCGTGCGGCGCAACGGCCTGGAGGGATTGCCCTATGTGTGGATTGGCGGGGGGGAAAGCGCCGTACACTATGCCCCCGATCCAGAACGGCTGATGGTCAACCGTCCGGGATCTTTGTGGCGACCGGACGCGGCGCGGTATGCCCTCTTCAGTGGCAACCAGGAATATTACGGGGGGGTGCAGGAACAGATGCTGCATGCAGCCATGGCTCGGGAAGATCGGGGACCGGTGCCGTTTCTTCTGGTCAACGCCGACCTCGTCGCCCCCGAACCTTCGGGTGGGGTGAACCTGGTGGCGGGGTATACGGCGTGTTCGGTCAATGATGCCGGGCGGCATCCGATGCTCGGGGTCGGAAAACCGTTTTCCCCTGTTTTCCATTGGGCCTGGGCGTGTTGCGGTCGCCCCCCCTGGGAGCGCGTCTTGATGGTGGGAGATGCCTTGGAGACCGACATCCTGGGGGCGGCGGCACTCGGCATGGCGACCTGCCTGACCCTGACAGGGCTGTATGGGCCCATGGCGGGAGAACTCGACAACGTGTGCGATCGCCTGGAAATCCGCCCCGATTTCATCGTTCCGGGGATTGGTTGAAATGAGATGAAACAGCAGTGACAATCGTGTGAATATCCTCCTTTTTCCCGGCAGTCCCGCGTCGGGATGGATAAATGTCAAGGGGATGGATTTGTTGGTTGACTCGCGTCCCTTTTGAATGGTACTTCTCGCGAAACGGCACTGCGCGACATGAGGACAGGGTAGGGTGAAGGGGACTTCTTCCGACGGCCCGGGGAGGCCAGCGGCGAAGAATGGTGGATGCATCCGACACGGTTCGGACAGGATCCATGATGGCGATCGCGGGACCTTGAAAACATGCTCGAAAACTATTTTCCGATTCTGGTTCTTCTGGGGGTGGCTCTGGCCATCGGGGGGGGAGCGGTGGGCGTTTCCTACCTGGTGGGGCCGAAACGTCCCTATCGCGAAAAATTGGAACAGTATGAATGCGGGTTCTCTCCCCTGGGGCGGATCCGGATGCGTTTCGATGTCCGTTTCTATCTGATCGCCATTCTTTTCATTGTCTTCGACATCGAAGCCGCTTTTCTTTTTCCCTGGGCGGTCGCGTTCCAGTCGATCGGGATTCTGGGGTTTGTGGAGATGATGCTGTTTCTCCTGGTGCTCCTGGTGGGCTATGCCTATGCCTGGAAAAAGGGGGCGTTGGAATGGGAATGATGGTCATGCGCATCCCCTTCGCGGGATCCGTGTCCCGGGGGCAATGCCAGACGCGATGCCAGACGATCATCGCGGGCCATGACGCGATGATGGCGCTGGGGGAAGAATCATGGGGATGAATGAAGGGACGGCGCGGATCGGCGACGAAGTGGCCAATCGGGGATTTCTGCTGACTTCCGCGGATAAACTGGTCAACTGGGCGCGCACCTCCTCCATGTGGCCGATGACTTTCGGCTTGGCCTGCTGCGCGGTGGAGATGATGCACGCCGGGGCGAGTCGGTATGATCTTGACCGGTTCGGCATCGTCTTTCGCGCCAGTCCGCGACAGTCGGACGTGATGATCGTCGCCGGAACCCTGACCAACAAAATGGCTCCTGCTCTGAGGACTCTGTACGATCAGATGGCCGAACCCCGATGGGTGATCTCGATGGGATCGTGCGCCAACGGTGGCGGGTACTACCATTATGGTTATTCCGCAGTCCGGGGGTGCGATCGGATCGTCCCGGTGGACATCTATGTTCCGGGATGCCCGCCGACCGCCGAGGCGCTCCTCTACGGCATT
Organism: Magnetococcales bacterium; assembly: GCA_015228815.1. Classification (NCBI taxonomy): domain Bacteria; kingdom Pseudomonadati; phylum Pseudomonadota; class Magnetococcia; order Magnetococcales; species Magnetococcales bacterium. The sequence continues at coordinate 83,799 of JADGCV010000013.1, forward strand.
TTGCAACTGCACAAGAAAATACACCGGACCAACACCCTCTATTCGGGCTGGGGGGCTTCGGCATGAAGCGGGAAAAACTTGAATGCCTGGAACAAGAGGTCGCCGAACGGTTTCCCGGCCTCGCCAGGGAACGCCTCGGCGAGGCCCTGGTCCTGCATGTGCCGGTGGAAAAACTCCTGGAGACGATGACCCGTCTGCGCGACGACATCGCCATGGATTTCAAACTGCTGATCGACCTGGCGGGGGTCCATTATCCCGACCGGGCGGCACCGTTCGAGGTGGTCTATCAGTTGCTGTCGGTCCACAAGAACCATCGGATCCGGATCAAGGTGGCGGTCGCCGACGGTGAACTGGTTCCGAGCGTCGCGGGTATCTGGCGCTCGGCCGACTGGCATGAACGGGAAGCCTACGACATGTTCGGCATCCTGTTCAGCGGCCATCCAGACCTGAGACGGATCCTGACCGATTATGATTTTCATGGCCATCCGTTACGCAAGGATTTTCCGGTGACCGGCCAGGTGGAAATGCGTTATGACGAACAACGGGGAATGGTGGTCAAGGAGCCGATCCGCCTGGGGCGGGGCGACAGGGAACCTTATCGCAAGTCTCCCTGAGTCATCTTCGGAATCCCGGTGGCAACGAAACGGGGCGATGCGTCGAGTTTGATTTCTCAAGAGTCGGGGACGATGGAACAACGCAAGGAGTTTCAAAACTACACCATCAACTTCGGACCGCAGCATCCGGCGGCCCATGGGGTCTTGCGTCTGTTGCTGGAGTTGGATGGCGAGGTGGTGGAACGGGCCGACCCGCACATCGGGTTGTTGCACCGGGGGACCGAAAAACTCCTGGAACACAAGACGTATCTTCAGGGACTCCCCTACTGGGACCGGCTGGACTACATGTCCATGATGAGCCAGGAACATACCTGGGTCCTGGCGGTGGAAAAACTGTTGGGGGTGACCGCGCCGCCGCGGGCGCAATTCATCCGGACGATCTTTGCCGAACTGACTCGGATTCTCAACCATCTGCTGTTCATCGGCGCCCATGGGTTGGACGTGGGGGCGATGACCATGTTCATCTATTGCTTCCGCGAACGGGAAGCGATCCTGGACATGTACGAAGCGGTCTGCGGCGCCCGCATGCATGCCGCCTATTTTCGCCCCGGCGGGGTCGCCAAGGACCTGCCCGAAGGACTTGCGGAAAAGATTCGCGCCTTTACCGAGGATTTTCCCTCGCGCATCGACGAATATGAAATGTTGTTGACCAACAACCGCATCTGGAAGCAACGTCTGGTCGATGTCGGGGTGGTGACGCCGGAGGCGGCATTGGACCTGGGCTGTGTCGGTCCGATGTTGCGCGGCTCGGGGATCGCCTACGACCTGCGCAAGGCGGAACCCTATGATGCCTACGATCAGATCGACTTCGACATTCCGGTCGGAAAGAACGGCGACAGTTACGACCGTTACCTGGTACGGGTCGAGGAGATGCGCCAGAGCAACCGGATCATCGGCCAATGCCTGGACAAGATGCCCGAGGGAGAGGTCAAACTGCCCAACTTCAAGATTTCGATCCCCCGTCGCGCCGACATGCATTCGGGGATGGAATCGTTGATCGGCCATTTCAAGCTGGTTTCGGAAGGGTTCGCGGTTCCGGCGGGGGAGGTTTATCTGGCGACCGAAAGTCCCAAGGGGGAGTTGGGGGTCTACATCGTGTCCCAGGGGGGGTGCAAGCCGTACCGGGTCAAGATCCGTGCCGCCGGATTCAACCATCTCCAGGCCTTGAAGACCATGCTGCCGGGACACATGATCGCCGATGTCACCACGATCGTGGGGACGATCGACATCGTCTTTGGGGAGATCGACCGATAGCGCCATGGAACAGGAACTCAACGATAACGCGCCGCGGTTTTCCCCCGAGGCGTTGGCCAGGACCGAGGAAATCTTCAAGCGCTATCCTCCGGAACACCGCGAAGCGGCATTGATGCCGATCCTGCATCTGGCGCAACGGGAGTTTGGCGGCTGGCTTTCTCCGGAGGCGCTCGATTATGTCGCCCGGTTCATGAAACTGGCCCCGATCCGGGTGCATGAGGTCGCATCCTTCTACACCATGTACAACCTGAAGCGGGTGGGACGGTATCACATCCAGGTCTGCACCAATATTTCCTGTTGGCTGTGCGGTTCGGACGCCATCGTGGAAGCATTGCGCGCAAGGTTGGGGATCGGGTTTGGCCAGACGAGCGCGGATGGACGGTTCACCCTGGCGGAAGTGGAGTGTCTCGGGGCCTGCGTCAACGCCCCCATGCTCCAGATCAACGACGACTACCATGAAAACCTGACCCCCGAGAAGGTGGTCGGCATCATCGATCAACTGCCATGAACCAGTCCGCCCCCATCCAGATCGTCTTTCGCAACATACACAAGGCCGACAGCCACACCCTGGCGGTCTACCTTGCCGGCGGTGGCTACAAGGCGGTGGTCAGGGCACTGGCCCGGACGCCGGAAGAGGTGATCGAAGAGGTCAAGAAATCGGGAATCCGCGGTCGTGGCGGGGCGGGATTTCCGGCGGGGATCAAATGGTCGTTCATTCCCCGGGTGTCGCACCGCCCGAAATATCTGGTGTGCAACGCCGACGAGGGGGAACCGGGAACATGCAAGGACCGGGACATCCTGCGCTACGATCCACATCGTCTGATCGAGGGGATGATCATCGCCGGTCACGCGGTCGGGGCCGAACGGGGCTATATCTACATCCGCGGCGAGTTTTTCCATGAAAGCCAACGGGTGGAGGCGGCGATTCGCGATGCCTACGCCAAGGGGTATCTGGGGGAAAATATCTTCGGCAAGGGGATCCGCTTCGATCTGGCGATTCACCTGGGTGGCGGGGCCTATGTCTGTGGCGAGGAGACGGCGCTTCTGGAATCGCTCGAAGGAAAAAAAGGGCAACCCCGGGTCAAGCCGCCCTTTCCCGCCAATGTCGGCCTGTGGGGAGGACCGACGGTCATCAACAATGTCGAAACCCTGGCCAGCATTCCCGACATCATCGAGCACGGCGGCGCCTGGTATGCGTCACTCGGGGTGGAAAAATCGACCGGAACCAAGATTTTTTCGGTGTCGGGCCATGTCAACCGTCCGGGAAACCATGAAGTCGCGATGGGAATTCCCCTCAAGACCTTGCTGGAAACGCATGCCGGCGGGGTGCGTGGCGGATGGGACAACCTCAAGGGGGTGATTCCGGGGGGCTCGTCGTCGCCGATCCTGACCCGCGCCGCCTGCGAGACGGTGACCATGGACTATGACAGCATCGCCAAGGCAGGATCGATGCTCGGCTCGGGGGCGGTGATCGTGCTCGACCGGTCGGTTTGCGTGGTTCGGGCCATCGCCCGGCTGTCGCGGTTCTACCGCCATGAATCGTGTGGCCAGTGTACCCCCTGCCGGGAAGGGACGGGATGGTTGAGCCAGATCATGGACCGCCTCGAGGCGGGTGGCGGTCAGAGGGGCGACATCGAGCTTCTGGAGGAATTGTGCGGCAACATTTCCGGCAAGACCATCTGCGCCCTCGGGGATGCGGCGGCCATGCCGGTGGCGGGGGCCATTCGGGCGTTCCGGGAGGAATTCGTCCATCACGTAGCGCATGGCCGGTGCATGGTGGAATAGGAGCCAGTTGAAAAAGATGCCTACTCTGATCATCGACGACAGGGAGATCAGCGTCCAGCCGGGGACCACCATCATGGAAGCGGCCCGGTTGCTTGGGATCCAGATTCCCCACTTTTGCTACCACCCCGAACTTTCGGTGGCGGGAAACTGCCGCATGTGCATGGTCGAGGTGGAGAAGATGCCCAAGCCGGTCATCTCCTGCGCCATGCCGGTCAACGAAGGGATGGTGGTGCGTACCGATTCGGAGATGGTCCGCAAGGCGCGACGCGGGGTGATGGAATTTCTGTTGATCAACCACCCCCTCGACTGTCCCGTCTGCGATCAGGGGGGCGAGTGCAAATTGCAGGACTATGCACTGAAGTATGGTCCGGACCGGAGCCGTTTCCGGGACAAGAAACGCACGGTACACAATCATGATCTGGGGCCGGTCATCGAGACCGAAATGAACCGGTGCATTCATTGCACCCGCTGCATCCGTTTTTCCACCGAGGTGGCCGGGGTGGAGGAGATGGGGGCGATCTTTCGCGGCGATCACATGAAGGTGGTTCCCGAGTGGGCGGTCGCGGCGAAAGAACGGTCCTTGTCCTCGGAGCTGGCGGGCAATCTGGCGCAATTGTGTCCGGTGGGGGCGTTGAATCTCAAGCCGTTCCACTTTCAGGCCCGGGGATGGGAATTGACCCGGAGTCCGGGGATCTGTCCCCATTGTCCGGTGGGGTGCCATACCCGGGTGGATACCATGAACGACCGGATCTACCGCGTCATGGGAGCCCGTTGCCCGTCGATCAACATGGAGTGGCTGTGCGACAAGGGGCGTTTCGCCCATGAGGGGCGGCTGGAAGGGCGTCTCGTGGTTCCCATGCAGGTTGGAGAAGCGGGCGGACCTTTGGTGGAGGTTACCTGGTCCGAGGCACTGGACCGGGTGGCGGCGCTCATCAAGGGGGTTTCCCCCGATGCGGTGGCAGGTTTGGCGGGAACCTGGGGACAGGGCGGGGAGGAGTTGTTCGCCTTCCAGGACTTCCTGCGGCATTCGGTGGGGACGCCTCATGTGGATTACCGGATTCACCAACGCGATTTCAGCGCCGACGGGGTCGCTCTGACACGGGCCGATCTGTTGCTCGGCACCCCGATCGAGGCGATGGAGACGGCGGATGCACTCTTTCTGATCGGCGCCGATCCGCGGTATGAAATGCCGCTTTTGAACGTGCGGCTGCGCAAGGCCTCCTTGAACGGGGCGACGGTCTGGTCGGTGGGACCACGCCATCTGGAATCGACCCTGGAACACCTGGAAGAGGTGGTGGTGTTTCCAGGCGAGGAGGGAGATTTTCTGCGCAAGGTGTTGTTGGCGACGACGACACGGCGGGGTCCACGAAGCGCCGTGGGGTGGGCCGGGGCCTTGAAGAAGGCGCAACGACCGCTGTTTCTTCTGGGGCGTTACGCGGTGAATCATCCGCAGGCGGAATTGTTGCGGCGGTTGGTGGTGGCGCTCCTGGAGAAGGCGGAGGCGATGACCGACGGCTGGCGCGGGTACAATCGCATGGTGACGGACGGAAATGCGGCGGCGGCGGAAGATCTGGGGGTGGTGCCGCATCGGGGACCGGGTTATCGGGCGGTCGAACGGGTGGGGATGAATGCCCGGGAGATTCTGGAGCGGGCGGGACGGGGCGAGATCAAGGTATTGTTCCTGATGGGGATCGATGGCGGCGACGAGCGCATCGATGCCAGGCTGGCGGCGGCGGTCCTTGCGGGGACGAGGGTCATTTTCATGGGGGCCTTTGACAATCGGGTGGCGCAGGCAGCGGATGTGGTGTTGCCTGGTCTGGTCCATGGCGAGCGCGCCGGCACGCTGACCAACGCCGAAGGTCGGGTGGCGGTGAACGAACGGGTGGTCATGGGGCCATTGACCGCCAAGGAAGATTGGCGGATTCTGCGGGCCTTGAGCCAACGTTTCGATCGGGTCCTTCCTTACGGCACTCTGGAGGAACTTCGGGCGGCGATGGGACGGGCGGATGGGCGGTATGCCCCGGCGGCGGTCGGGTCGTCGTCCGTGTCCAAGGGGTGTGACCATGGCGTGGCGGTGACACGCAACCTGGAATTTGTCGCCGAGGTGACCGCTGCGGAAGGGGATGCCAACCGTCTGGCCCTGGTCCTGGTCCCCTCGTTCTTTCAGGATACGCCACTGACCCGGGGGGCGCCGACCCTGGCGGCCCTGGAGCGGGGGGGGGCCTTGAGAATTGGTGGCAAGGATGCACGCAAATATCGTGTCGAGGCGGGAGGACGGGTGCGGGTCATGTGCGACGGTCGCGGGGTCGAGGTCGCGGCGATGATCGATGAACGAATGGAGGGGGGAATCCTGGTCGGCTGTCCCGAGAAACTGCGGGGACTGGGCGAAGGGACCGATGGCATTCTTCACGTAACCATCCACCCCTTGTAGACCGCAGGGGTTAATTATTGGAAGAAAAAAGGGGGCTGGGGGATTGCCCCCAGGGTTTTGATTTTTATTTTGGTATTATGTTCCAAGGACCGCTTGCGACAATGACCAGGGAATGCGATGGATGAAATCCTGAAAACGGTGCATGCAACGGGGGAAGGGTTCCTGGGACCGCTTCTCTGGCCGTTGGCATGGGTGGTGATCAAGGTCGTCCTGCTGTTGGCGCCGGTCCTGTTTATGGTAACCTACATCACCCTGGCGGAACGCAAGGTGATCGGGGCGATGCAGGTGCGACCAGGCCCCAACCGGGTCGGATTCTTTGGGATTCTTCAACCTCTGGCCGATGCGGTCAAACTGATCTTCAAGGAGACGATCCTGCCTGAGCGGGCGGACAAGGGATTGTTTCTTCTGGCACCGCTCCTGACACTGGTTCCGGCGCTTCTGGCCTGGGCGGTGGTTCCGTTTTCTCCCGAACTGATTCTGGCCGACATCAACATCGGTATCCTCTACATCCTGGCGATTTCGTCCCTGGGCGCCTATGGCATCATCATTTCGGGATGGGCCTCCAATTCGCGCTACGCCTTTCTGGGGAGCATGCGTTCGGTGGGACAGATGGTCTCCTACGAGGTGTCGATGGGCTTTACCCTGATTCCGGTGATTCTCATCACGGGAAGCCTGAGTCTGGTGGATGTGGTCGAACAGCAGAAGGATTGGTGGAATGTCATTCCGCTGGCACCGATGTTCGTGATTTATTTCATCTCGGTGGTGGCGGAAACCAACCGCTCGCCGTTCGACCTGCCGGAGGCGGAACCGGAGTTGGTGGCAGGGTTTTTCACCGAATATTCCGCGATGAGTTCGGGGCTGTTTTTCATGGGGGAATATGCCAACATCGTCCTGGTTTCCTTTCTCGGGGCGCTGGTGTTTCTGGGGGGGTGGCTTCCTCCGGTGTCGCTGTTGTCGTTCATTCCGGGGATCATCTGGCTGGGGTTGAAGGCGGCGTTTTTAATGTTTGTCTTCTTGTGGATCCGGGCGACGTTTCCCCGTTATCGCTACGACCAACTGATGCGGCTGGGGTGGAAGGTGTTTCTGCCGGTGTCACTGTTCTGGATTTTTCTGACTGGATTGGTGGTGCAGTTGTTCCGGGGGGTGTGAGTCCCGGAGAATGCGAGGAGATCATCGTGGGGCTGGATCTGAAAAACATGCTGCAAAGCTTTGCCCTGAAGGAACTGGCCCAGGGGATGGCGGTGACCTTGAAACATTTTTTCAAGCCGACCATCACCATTCAGTATCCCGAGGAGCGGACGCCGCTGTCGCCCCGTTTTCGCGGGGAACACGCCTTGCGCCGCGATGATGCGGGGAACGAGCGGTGCGTCGCCTGCAAACTGTGTGAGGCGGTGTGCCCCGCCCAGGCGATCTACATCGAGATCGATCCCAGGTCCACCGCCGCCAGCAGGCGGACCCGGGTCTACGACATCGATGAGACCAAATGCATCTTCTGTGGCTTTTGCCAGGAGGCCTGCCCGGTGGATGCGATTGTCTTGGGGCCGAACTTCGAGTTTTATGGCTCGGTCCGTTCCGACCTGTATTATGACAAGGAACGGCTTCTGGCCAACGGCGAGCGCTGGCACCATGAATTGAATGCCAACATCACTGCCGATGCCCGGTACCGGTAACGGGGAAAAATCATGACGGTTGCGGAACTTGTCTTTTACCTCTTTGCTCTGGTGACGGTGTTGGCGGCCCTGGGGGTGGTGGGGTCGCGCAATCCGGTCCATTCGGTTTTGTTTCTGGTTCTGGCCTTTTTTTCCACGGCTGGATTGTTCGTCCTGATCGGCGCCGAGTTCCTGGCGGCCATTCTGGTGATGGTCTACATGGGGGCCGTGGCCATTTTGTTTTTGTTCGTGGTCATGATGCTGGATGTCGATTTTGTCACGCTGCGTCGGGAGAGCGTCCGTTATCTGCCCCTGGGAGTGACGGTCGGGGTGGTCCTGCTCGTGGAACTGGGATTGATGTTGGGGCATCATCATCCGGAGCATGCCGGGACGGTCTCTTCTCCGGCAACGGTGGACAATACCCTGGCCATCGGCCAGGCGATGTTCACCCGCTTCATCTATCCCTTCGAGGTGGCATCGTTGATCCTGCTGGTGGCCCTGATCGGGGCGGTGGCGCTGACCCACCGCGAACGCAAAAATGTCCGCCGTCAGGAGATTTCACGGCAACTGGCGCGAACGAAGGAGGATGCGGTGGAACTGCGCAAGGTGACCTCGGGGGAAGGTGCGTGATGGTCATGACGCTCAATCATTATCTTGTTCTTGGGGCGATCCTTTTTTCCATCGGCATGTTTGGGATCTTTCTCAATCGGCGCAACGTCATCATCATCATGATGAGCATCGAACTGATCCTGCTGGCGGTGAACATTAATTTTGTCGCCTTTTCGCGATTTTCCGGCAACATCGACGGGCAGGTCATCACCTTTTTCGTCCTGGCGGTGGCCGCGGCCGAGGCCGCGATCGGTCTGGCCATTCTGGTCGCCTTTTTCCGCAATCGCGAGACCATCGATGTCGAAAAGATCGATTCGATGAAAGGGTGAGGAGGGATGAGTCGAGGCATCATGATGCATGTATCGGAAAAACAAAGTTTCGGTCGTGGTGTTTGTGGTCTTTATAGTCATCAGGATGGGTCTGGGAAGGGGTTTCCCCTTCCCAGTGGGGGTT